>JAISWV010000077.1 GCA_031270755.1 Synergistaceae bacterium | reverse complement strand
CAGTCTTTGATGTAGAAGCGATTTATGACTTGATACGGAATATTGGTTACATCGACCTTTATCGTATTGGCAAGCTCAACTACATGCCCTCTGACATTGATTGGGGCGAGTTTGGGCGTGAGTGCATACGCCTCTGCAAAGAGTACGGGCGCGACTACTACATCAAAGAGGACCTGCGGCGGGAGATGGGGCAATGACCAAACTGAATAGGGCTCCTTTTGAGACGTACGAAGAGTACGAAAGACGTAAACAGAGCGGGGATCCATACAGCGACGCCTTCATACAATGCTGTCGGGAAAATGCAATCAAGGATGACAACATGAAAGAAAAGAGCGTCAGACGGACATTGCTGAGACATTTGTGGGAATGCGTACCAGAGCCTTCCTTAAGCAAAGTTTTCGACGGTATCCCGATAAATTTAGAGAATGGCAAGAGCAAATGACGGGATGTCGCTGTTTTCAGTCCATGACAGGAGGGAAAGGCATTGGCAATAGGTAGAGAAGACTACGAAGATCGTAAGGCAGCGCACATTGATAAATTGAATGACGCAGCATATAAGGCGAGCGAGGAGGCTCAAGCGCAGTGCGACCGAGCCCATAGAATCGCGGAGCATATTCCCTTCGGGCAACCGATACTTGTCGGGCACCACAGCGAGAAACACGCACGACGCGACGCTGAAAAAATTGACCGCGCAATGCAAAACTCGGTGAAGATGACCGAGAAAGCGGACTATTACACATCCCTCGCAGAAAGCGCGGCAAACAACACCGCTATTTCCTCCGATGATCCGAATGCTCTAGAGAAATTGGCAGAGAAAATCGAGGTGTTACAGGAAAAACAGACGCAGATGAAAGCCGTCAACGCATACTGGCGCAAGCACAAGACGATGAAAGGCTGCCCTGGCGTTTCTGACGACGGCGCGGCGAAAATCGACGAACAAATGAAAACTGCCTATTCATGGGTGCAGGAAAACGGTCCTTTTGAGAGATGGAAATTGTCAAATAACAACGCCAATATCAAGCGGCTAAAGGACAGACTAGCACAACTGCAAAGATTGGACGAAATGCCAGCCGAAATAATCAGATTCGACGGCGGTGAAATTGATGTTGATATAGCCGACAACAGAGTCAAGGTCCGTTTTGACAAACGACAAGACGAAGAAACGACTACGAAACTAAAAAGCAGCGGATTCAAATGGTCGCGCTCCAATCAATGCTGGCAGAGGTTGAGGACAAAAAACGCACTCTATGCAGCTCGGCGTATTTGCGGGGTGGGGAGATGACGGCTTTATCACTGTTTTCAGGGATCGGCGGACTCGATATAGCCTTCGAAGCAGCCGGCGGGCGCGTCGTGGCCATGTGTGAGCGCGATAATTTCTGCCGCGCCGTCCTGCGGAAACACTGGCCGGACGTGCCGATTTTCGAGGATGTGAAAACACTGCGAGGTGAAGATGTGCTTAGGGAAGTAAAAAAATATGAGTCTGTGGTGTCGGAGTACGCTTCTGGCTTGTCTATAAAGACATTAGCGGAAAAATATGGCATAACGAGACAGGCAATGTATTCCGTCTTAAAATCTCGGAAAGCTGAGTTCCGGGTAAATCTACGACATGGAAGCGAAAACCATTTCTTTCGGGGTGGACCAAAGGCTGTTGGATATGTACATAATTTACTTGAGCAGGCGATAGAAGACGGTATTGTAACTCGTAGATATAAATGCGAAATATGTGGGATTGTAGACCCCAGGGCAAAAGATGGAAGGTCTTTAATCCAAGCTCACCATCATGACTACAACAGACCATACGACGTTATGTGGCTTTGCCAAAAATGCCATCACCAATGGCATAAAAACAAAGCCCCAAGGGAGGTGATGCCGGTTAAGGAAGCCTCCCAGCAATTGTCCATTGATTTTATTTATGGAGGCTTCCCTCAACGCGGGAACCATGCCAACCCTTCAGCGTGGCGGGTGACCAAAAAGGACGGGACGACGACCGATACCTTTGGCCTGAATTTTCGAGGCTGGTCGGAGAAATTAGACCGCTTTGGGTCGTTGCTGAAAACGTATCTGGAATCCTTAATCTTGCCGCAGACGACATTTGTAAGGACTTGGAGCGTCTCGGCTACCGCGTCGGGATTTGGTGTTATGAGGCTGCGGCTGTCGGTGCCAACCACCGGCGAATGCGGGTTTTTTTTGTGGCTCACTCCGAAAGCGAACGATCCAGATCGTGGAAGCGTGAGCAGAGATGGCCTTTTGAAGCAGATGGAGAAAGGACGGTCCATAAGGCTCCAAGACCAAGTGAACCATCCTGTCTTTTTCAGGACGCCGGACGCCGGATGCGCGAGGGGCGTTCAATCGCCGGAGCGTTTCGCGGAGAGCATGAAGAAAGGGCGGCTACTTACCCTGAACGATCAGGTCGCCCATCTTTTCCCGACGCCGACTGCGAACGACGCGAAGAACAACGCTACGCCGTCTCAGCGGACGGAGAACGGTCGGAACTCGGACGCCCTGAATGTGGTTGCGGGCGGCCCATTAAATCCGGCTTGGGTCGAGTGGCTGATGGGCTTCCCCCTTGGCTGGACGGACCTCTCTGGTGGGGAAGCGAGCCCGACTCTATCCCCAGAACCGCCCGCGGCGTCCCTGACCGCGTGAACAGGTTGAGGGCCTTGGGGAACGCCGTTGTCCCAGCGCAGGCGGCGCCGATTTTCAGGATGATTATGGAGGAGGAAGGGGAATATAGTCATGAACGAAACGTTGAGTGGCTTGGAGAAACCATTCCATAACCTGCTGGGTATGTTAAACAAATTAGACAAAAAGCTGACGGATAAGGAAAGCGATGACCTAAAGAAAGAAGTGAGTGAACTCTACTGGCTGGGGAAGGATATGGAGGAGGAGTTAGAGGAACACACTCGGCAAGGGTACCAGCCACTATGGCCGGAGGGACCTCAAGAATGACATTGGCTCGCGTCTTCCCGCGCCGGACCAACGCGACGCCCGTTGATGATTACGCCTTCGTCGGCGAGCCCGGCCTTTTTACCCCGGAGGACATCACGGAGGTGCACGTGAGCGTAACCTTCACATGGGACCTGCCGGAAGCGGAGCGCTTGGCGGT
>JAISWV010000053.1 GCA_031270755.1 Synergistaceae bacterium | reverse complement strand
GCGGGAGGCTGAACTCCCATGCCGATGAAACTCAGTCCGGCGGCCAAGAGCATCATCGAGGCGATGGACATGGTCGCGTGTACGATAATAGGCCCTATTGCGTTGGGGAGGACATATTTGACGATGATTCTGAAGTCCGGAGTGCTGTACGATTTTGCGGCCTCGATAAAATCCTGTTCGACCAGAGTCAATATGACGGACCGTATCAGGCGGGTAGAGGAAGGAACGCTGGATATGATGATCGCTATCAACAGGTTGCGCATACCCGGCCCCAGCGCCGCGATAATCGCCAGAGCCAGGAGCACGGTGGGAATACACATGAATATATCCATGGTTCTCATGATGGCGTTGTCGAGCTTGCCTCCGTAATAGCCGGCCGCCGAGCCGAGAAATCCCCCTATCAGTGTGGAAATGAACGTCGTCACAAGGCCGATGGTGAGAGAAACACGGGAGCCGTGCAAGATCCTCGCAAACACATCCCTGCCGAAGCCGTCCGTTCCAAAATAATGCTCTGCGGATGGAGGTTGCAGCCTTATTTTTGCGCTTTGCCGGGTAGCCGTCTTGTATGGAGAGATGACGTCGGCCCAAATTGAAAACGCGGCGAAGACGACCAAAATAGCGAGCCCCAGCATCGCCGTCCTGTTTTTTTTCATCCTGCGCCAAACTTCAGCGGCCTTACTTCTTTTTTTCGATTTCGCTTTCATGATTCGTTTTCCTCGTTCGGAAAAATTCGGCATCGGTCTATCGAGAGTACTTGGCCTTGATGCGCGGATCGATGTAGGCATAAAGGATATCGACAACCAACACGATGATGCAGAAGAACGCCGCGAACAGTATCGTCGTGGACAGGACGGTGGGAATGTCCTTGAGTCTGATGGAGGAGACGATGAGAGTGCCGAGCCCGGGGATCGAAAAAACCGTTTCGATGATGACGGCTCCGCCCAAAAGATGGCCGAAGTTGATGCCTAAAGTGGTAATGACAGGCAGCAAGGCGTTTCTGAGCGCGTGTTTCCATATGACAACACGGCTTGTGGCGCCTTTTGCCTTTGCCGTGCGGATATAATCTTGGCGAATCGTTTCGAGCATCGTCGAACGCGTCAGCCTCAAGACGCCGCCCGCGCTGTTGAGCGCCAGCGCCACCGTCGGCAGGATAAAATTCTTCCACGTCCCTATCCCGCTGGTGGGCAACCACCCGAGTTTCAAGGAAAAAACGTAGGTCAGCATCATCCCGAACCAAAATATCGGGATGACCGCAAAAAACATCGCGAGCACCGTCGAGATGTTGTCCAGAAGAGAGTACTGTTTGACCGCGGCAAAAATACCCAGCGAGATCCCGATAATGGAGCTGAATATCACCGACAAAACAGCCAACCACAGCGTATTGGGAAGGCGGGACCGTATTTCGTCGAAAACGGGCTTCTGTGTGCTGTATGAAATCCCGAAGTCCAATTTGAAGAGGATGTCGGTGATATATTTCACGTAACGCACGAGGAAGGGTTTGTCGAACCCCAGGTCGCTGTTCAGCTTGTCGATCGCCTCTTGTTTGGCGTTTTCCCCCAGGATCAACCTCCCCGGGTCCCCCGGGGTCAGCGATATAATCGTGAAAATGATGAAAGAAACACCCAACAAAATAGGTATAGTGAGGAGCAATCGGTGAATAACGTACTTCTGCATGATACCCTCCCGTTCAAAACAAGGCGCTCGGTTTCTCACCATTTTCGTTATATTTTCATCTATGTAGGATAGATTGCTCAGTTAGATCGCAAAACGTTTTGCATTGTACCATAAGAATACATCGGTAAAAGCACGATTTTTGCCTCGTCGATTTTTCTTATAATTTCAACTTTTATTCCTCAATGCCGGGCCTTGATCGCCACGGCCAAGAGCTGTGTTCGAATGCGCTCGCATATATTTTAAACTTGTTTTAGTTTTTGTTAATTTTTTACCCCTTTCGGAGTTTAGACCTTCCGCTTAAACTCTTTTCATTTAGAATCCGAAAACGAAGACGCTCTTGTTCGGTTCGTTTCGGAAGACTCAATTAAGGAGGGGTTTCACCGTGAGAAAAATTTTGTTTGTGATGGCACTTTTGGCGGCGGTTGCGGCGATGTTGGCAGCGTCGGATATAGCCTTGGCTGACGGAAGAAGAAAACGCGGAGGCGGGGAGTGCGGCGGCTATTCGTGGATGGATGGAGACGGGTGGCGCGGTGCCCGCCGGATATGGAACAAAACGAAAGGCATCGACGTTCCGCAGGAAATTCGGGAGAAATGGGCGGAGGCGCAAAAGATTAAGATCGACCTGCGAACGGAGCTGGGGAAAACGACCATAGACCGCGCAAAGGCTCTGGAACTTCACGCGAAACACCGCGCGCTTGTGCAGGAAATCTCTGATTGGCGTTTCCTGCAGAGATTGAACGCGTTAGGGGCCACCGAATAAAGAGGAGGAAGCAACGGCTCTGAGTCATGTCAATCTTGAGGCTGTTACTCGACACGTAGCAGCCTTTTTTTGATGCGTTCAGCACGGACTCGAGCTATTAAAGTACCAGGACAAAAACGCCTATGGCGATCAAGAGCCCGATGGCGACGGAAATAGAAACAGGGGGCTTGTGTTGGAGTGAGCGAGAAAATCTTCAGCAAAAAAGCCGGCGGCTTTAACAGCATTCGCCGCCGGAGCAATCGCAAGCCGGCTCTTTGCCCGTAAACCACCCATTGATAATAGCCGCCGCGCAGCCAACGCCGGCATTCACCTCGATTGCCTCCGAGGGACAGTTCAGAGCGCAGGCCCCGCACTCCATACACAAATCCTTTTGGACGATCCGCGCTCTTTGATCCGCCACATCAAACACGCCATGAGGACAGACTTCCGCGCATTTACCGCAGCCGACGCATTTTTCAGCATCGAGGGAAAGCGTCGCCACGCCTTTCAAATATACGAGCGTCATAATATAATTCCTCTCCGAATCTATCCGAGCAGTTTTTCAATCAATACAAGAGCCGCGCCGGCCGTGGACGAGACGATCAAAAACGGCAGCGCGATTTTCATTTCTTTTAACACGCCGGAGGGCGAAGTGTAAGTGGACGAGCCTGTGAAATTCATTGCGAAGTACGCCGAAACAGACGGCAGCAGCAACAAATAGCCAACGGCCAGAAGCCGACAGTCCGGAGTGAGCCATCCGAAAATCCACAGCGCGGCGGCCGACCAAAGCAACCCCAACAGCCAGCCCTTCCACGAGAACGCTTTGCCGGGTACAATCGGCAGCAGCAGGGGAGTGAGCACAGTTCCGGTCAAAACCACGCCCGCGTAGGCCGCGAAATCAAAAAGACCGAATTGTTTCGCGGCGAAAAGGTTGACGAGAAACAACACCCCGAAAACGCGCAAGGAAATATTCAAAGCGGCGACCAATTCGACGGGCGTCAACACAAGCCTGTCCAGCGTCGTGAATCGTACCGTTCTCATTTCCCGTGTGGCCTTGAGCCCCTCGGCGATAAACCGCCGGATGTCTTGGGCGCGAACCGGACCGAACACCAGGGAAAAACTGGAACGCCGCTCCACTTCATTGGAATCTACGCCGGAGGCGCCCAGTTGCGGCAAGATCAGCCGTCTATGAGTCACAATTTCCGAAAGCCCCGTTCGCTCGATGCGGTTTATCAATTCCTCCGTTCCAAAAGTACCTTTCCCCGCCGCACACCAAACGTTGACGCCCTTTGTGTCGAGTACCAGAAGCCAACAGTCCAAGCCCGGCAAATTTTGCCTCAGCGTGTCAAACGTCAGCTTATAATTCGCGCTCACCAGGACCGGGGAATTTTCGTCCGGCTTGCCCACGGCGTACAATCCGGGCTCGACCTTGTAATTCATACGGCCAATGCCCCACCGGACTTTACACGCGCCGAGAAAATCCCTGAACGAAAGCGCCGTCGGCACGCAAGAAACAACGCTTTCAGACGCGCCCGAGCAACAGGGGATTCCTGAGCGGCAACAGTTCTTTCTGTTCATTCACAGCACCTCCCGTTATCATTTTTATGACCTTTCCTTTCGTTTCGCTCAGGCACAAAGTCAATCGCCACTTGCTCTGAGATAAAGTGTTTCCTCTCAGGCCGGGCCTCAGCGCCGGGCTTTGATCGCCACGGCCAAGAGCTGCACGTCCGCGGGGAGTGCCTCGTATCTTTGCGTGGCGCTTGGGCCTTGCAATCGATAATCCAGCGCGTAGCTTTCCATTCTGCGGTGAATGTTATCCCGTTCCTCCTGAAACGCCAGAAATCTTTCGGCAAGGCGCGGCCGGTCATCAAGGTTATGAGCGTTGGCCATGTTGCGGAACGCGGCACACGCCGCTAGATCTTGCACAATTCAACCACTTTTTGAGCGATGAGGAAAAGGCCGTCATGGTCAGGCTTGTTAGACGCAAGTATGAAGTACCTTCCATGCGCCATCCAATGGCGGTATTTAAAGAATGTTTTCAAGTTGCCAAAAAAAAACGCTTCGCCTGGAAGGATTTTCTTCCATGCCCCGAAGAGATCATCTTCTAGCGACGGGTGGGTTATTTTCTCTCGGTTTGCCGATCCGTGTTTCTTTTTCAATTCTGCGCGGATTTTCCTTTGCGTTTTTGACCTTCCTTGATAATGCAAACGGAATTGTGACTCAATGAACGTCAAAAGGATCAAACAAGAACGGGCATCTATTTCGTCCAGACAGCGATTGAGCAATTCTTTAACTTCGCTTTCCGTCAAATGCTTTTTACTTTCAGGGACGACTTCCCCCTCGAGTATGCCGTTGAAGTAGTGCATCAATGAGGCTTTCGTGTCTTCGTTGTACAGCCCAATGTCCTCCAGAGAGTCAAATCGGGTCGGGTTTTGATGCCCCTGGTTTTTTTTAGCCATTGGCGACTTGCATCAGCGCGTCAAGGAAATTTTCTTTGTCCATGTCATAGTATTTTATGTGAGGCGGCGGAGTTGAAAGTTTCCAGGCTTTTTTCCCGCTCGGCGAACCTTTCTCTTTCTTGCCGCCCTGCGATAGCGTGACTGAAATATTAGGGCTGTCCAAGTTTTCGTCCACTAGGACAATCTTGACCGTCCCTGCCGGACCTGTCATGTCGACGCGGCCAAACGCACCTATGACAAACCTTCCCTTTGGCTTGAGCCCTACCACTTTTTTCCCTATCCTTATCGTGAGAGCTTTTACCTCGTAAGCCCCGAAAAAAGTTTCGTGGAGCCTTATATCGCTGGATTCTATCTCAATTTTTTTGCTTTTCGTATATTCGCTCAAATGCTTTTTTACCGTTTCATGCAGTTCCTCAATCCTATTGGCCCATTCCTGCTTCTCTTTTTCGACATTTACCCCTGTCTCATTCATTTCTTCGGTCTGGGTTTTCACAAACTCGTCGAATGTCACGGACAAAAAAATCCCCTCGCTTTCGGCTTTTCCTGTCCGATTCTATCATACTTGGCGCGTCCAAGTCCATTTGCCCCGGGATAAAGTGTTTTCTCTCAGGCCGGGTCTCAGTGTCGGGCCTTGATCGCCACGGCCAAAAGCTGCACGTCCGCGGGGGTCACGCCCGAGATGCGCAGCGCCTGGCCCAAAGAGCGCGGGCGGAAGCGCGAGAGCTTCTGGCGGCTTTCCGTCAGCATCCCTTTGATCCCGTCGTAATCGAACCCCTCCGGAATCAGCACGTTGTCCATGTCCTTCATGCGGGAGGCCGTGCGTTCTTCTTTTTCGATGTAACCCGCGTAGCGCAGCTCCGTCTCCGTGTGGAACACCTCGTCTTCATCCAGCGGACAATCGGGCGGCGAGAGGGACTTCAGGAGCCGGTACGTGACGTTTTTCCTTCGAAGCATGGCGGCGAGGGTCGTGTGCTCGCTCAGGGGCTCCGCTCCTTCTTTCTCCAAAGCCCGGTTCACCTCCTGGGACGGAGCGAGGCGAGTGGTCCGGAGGCGCTGGATTTCTTCGTCGGCGCGTTCCCACCGGCGGGTCAGAGTCTCCCACCTGCCGTCGCCGATCAGGCCCACGCGGCGGCCTATGGGGGACAAGCGCCGGTCCGCGTTGTCGTGACGGAGCAAAAGACGGTGCTCGCAGCGGCTGGTCAACATCCGGTAGGGCTCGTTCGTGTTTTTCGTCGTCAAGTCGTCGACCAAAACTCCCAGATATCCATCGCTCCGCCTCAACACCACCTGTTCTTTCTCCTTGACTTCCAGCGCGGCGTTGATCCCCGCCAGCAGCCCCTGAGCGGCCGCTTCTTCGTAACCCGAGGTCCCGTTGACTTGACCGGCGCAGAAAAACCCCTTTATCGTTTTGTTTTCGAGAGTAGGTGAGAGTTGATCAGGTGAAAGATACACATATTCGATGGCGTAACCCGGTTTGACGATCTTGGCGTTTTTGCAGCCGGGAAGGGAGCGGACCAGCGCCACTTGCACGTCGTAGGGCAGGCCGGTGGAGAAGTTCTGGACGTAGACCTCCTTCGTGCTGCCGTTGGTTCGGGCAAAGGGTTCGAACACGATGGGGTGCGAGTCCCGGTCGGGGAACTTCAGAAACTTGTCCTCGATGGAAGGGCAGTAGCGCGGCCCCAAGGTCTCGATCTCCCCCGTCACCAGAGGCGAACGGTGGATGTTGGCCGCGACGATGGCGTGGGTCTCGGGCGTCGTGTGAGAGAAGTAGCAGGCGAAATCGTCCGTGGAGTGAACGCGCTTCTCGCCCCAGATGTCGAAGGCCAGAGGCGCGTCCTCCGAAATTTGCCTGCGCGTCTCGGAGAGGTCGATGGTGTCGAAGTTCAAACGCGGGGTCGTGTCCGTTCTCATGCGGTCCGTTCGGATTCCCAGCGAGGGCAGGGACTCGAAAAACGCGTTTGCCGGCGCCTGACCCATAGGGCCCGAGGGGAACGCGACGCTCCCCACGTGAGCCACTCCTCCGGCGTAGACCCCCGAGCAGAGCACCACGGCGTGCGCCTCGTAGGTGGAGCCGTGCCGCGTCCTCACTCCCGACACCCGCGACCCCGAGAGCAAAAGCTCCACGGCCTCGTCCTGGTGGACGTCCAGGTTCTCCTGGGTTTGCAGAAGCCTCGTGTAATAGGCGGCGTAGGCTTTGATATCGCACTGAGCCCGCAGTGCCCGGACGGCAACGCCCTTCGACGTGTTCAGCCACCGGATCATCAGGGTCGATGCGTCGGCCGCCCGGGCTTGTTCTCCGCCCAACGCGCTGATTTCCCGCACCAGGTGCCCCTTGGCGGGTCCCCCGATAGAGGGGTTGCAGGGCATCAAGGCCGTGTTGCCCAGGTTCAAATTCAGGAGGAGCGTCCGGCACCCCATCCTTGAAGAGGCCAGCGCCGCCTCGCACCCCGCGTGCCCGCCGCCGATGACAACGATATCGTAATTGTCATGAAACATAATGCACCTCGAACGTCAATGTTTTAGAAAACGCGTTTTATTATAGGCCCTTGGCGTGTGCTCAAAAAGACCTATAATAAATGGGGTCGGGGGACTGAGAAAAATCCCCTGAGGGGTATGGAGCGGAGCCCCATTTTTTGTTTTTTTGCTCGATCGCTATAACCGTTCCAATTCAGGAGGTGAAGCTATGTCGAAACAAGGAGCTTCAAACAAGGTGCAATATGACGAATCCATCCTGAGCGACTACGACATTTTCCTTTTCAAGCAGGGGACTCACTACACTCTGTACGAAAAAATGGGCGCCCATAGAGTCACCTCGAAAAGCGGAATCGAAGGAGCCGTCTTCGCGGTATGGGCTCCCAATGCCCAGTCCGTCAGCGTCGTGGGAGATTTCAACCAATGGAACCCCGCGTCCCATCCTTTGGCTCCCCGGTGGGACGGAAGCGGAATATGGGAGAGCTTCATTCCCGGGCTGGGAAAATGGGACCTCTACAAATTTCACATCAAAAACAGCCTGGGCGAACACAAGGACAAGATGGATCCCTTTTCGGCTCTCTTCGAGGTCGCGCCCCGCACGTCGTCCATACTCCACTGGCCCGACTACACGTGGAACGACGCCCGGTGGATGTCCGAGCGCAAAAAATACACGTCCCTCTCCGCGCCCTGGTCGATCTACGAGGTTCACCTAGGCTCGTGGAAGCACCATTGGGACGACGGGCTGTCTCTTTCCTACCGCGAGCTGGCGGAGGAACTTCCCCGGTACTGCAGGGAAATGGGCTTCACCGCCGTGGAGATGCTTCCCGTCATGGAGCACCCCTACTACGGCTCCTGGGGATACCAGACCTTGGGGTACTTCGCGCCGTCCAGCCGTTACGGCAGCCCGGAGGACTTCATGTTCCTGGTGGACAGCCTGCACCAAAACGAAGTGGCCGTGATTCTGGACTGGGTGCCCAGCCATTTCCCCACCGACGACTTCGGGCTCGCCCGTTACGACGGAACGGCCCTTTACGAGCACGAGGACCCGCGCAAGGGCTTTCACCCGGACTGGGGCAGCTATATCTTCAACTACAGCCGGAACGAGGTTCGGAGCTACCTGATATCCAGCGCGGTCTACTGGCTGGACCGCTATCACGCGGACGGCCTGCGTATCGACGCCGTGGCCTCGATGCTGCATCTCGATTACTCCCGCAAGGCCGGAGAATGGGAGCCCAACGTTCACGGAGGACGCGAAAACCTGGAAGCTATCGCGTTCTTGCAGGATTTGAACAAAGAGGTGTACGGGCGCTTCCCCGACGTTCAGACCATCGCGGAGGAGTCCACGGACTGGCCGATGGTGACGCGCCCCGTCTTTTTGGGCGGGCTGGGGTTCGGTATGAAGTGGAACATGGGCTGGATGCACGACATGCTGTCCTACATGTCCCACGAACCCGTACACCGCAGCTACCACCACAACCAGCTCACCTTCAGCATCTGGTACGCGTTCAGCGAGAACTTCATGCTTCCCATTTCCCACGACGAGGTCGTCCACGGCAAGGGCTCCCTTGTCAACAAAATGTCGGGGGACTGGTGGCAGCGCCGCGCCAACCTCCGCCTGCTGCTGGGATATATGTGGACGCACCCGGGCAAGAAACTGCTTTTCATGGGCTGCGAGCTTGCCCAAGGGCTGGAGTGGAACTACAACACCGCCCTGGAGTGGCACCTTTTGGACAAGCCCGAATTTCAGGGCGTCCACCAGTGGGTCAAGGACCTGAACGCCGCGCTGCGCCGGCACCCCGCCCTTTACGAGCGCGATTTCACCCAAGACGGATTTCGCTGGATCGATTGCACCGATTGGCAAAAAAGCGTCGTCGCGTTTTTGCGCTCGCGGGCACAAAACGAAGAACGCGGCACGGAGTACATTCTGGCGGCGGCGAACTTCACCCCCGTGCCCCGCGGATATTACCGCGTCGGAGTGCCCGAAGGAGGGTTCTGGAGGGAAATTCTCAACAGCGACGCCGCCGTTTACGGAGGCAGCGGCATGGGCAACGCGGGAGGAATGGAGGCCGAGGCCGTTCCCTGTCACGGACAGGACTGGTCGCTTCCTTTGACCCTGCCGCCCCTGTCCATTGTCGTTTTTCATTTCGAAAGACAAAGCGAACGGGGGCAATAGCTCATGGCACGCTACGTTTGCATACACGGTCATTTCTATCAGCCGCCGCGGGAAAACCCTTGGCTGGAACTCGTGGAAACGCAAAAATCGGCCTTGCCTTGGCATGACTGGAACGAACGCATCACGGCGGAATGTTACCGCCGCAACTCGGCGTCCCGCATTTTGGACGGCGACGGAAACATACGAAAAATCTGTGACAACTACTCCCGCATGAGCTTCAATATTGGCCCCACTCTTTTGTCCTGGATGAAGAGCGAGTCACCCCGATGCTATCGAGAGATCTTGAAGGCGGACGCCGCGGGGATAAAGCGTTTTTCGGGGCATGGCCCGGCACTGGCCCAGGTCTACAGCCACATGATCATGCCTTTGGCGAACCGGCGGGACAAGGTCACTCAGGTGAAGTGGGGCATACAGGACTTCAAGAGCCATTTTGGGCGAATGCCGGAGGGAATGTGGCTGGCCGAAACGGCCGTGGACACGGAGACTCTGGAGGTACTGGCCGAGGACGGAATCCGTTTTACTATCTTGGCACCCAAGCAGGCCAGCGAGGTACGACGCCTGGGTGACGGCGCGTGGTACGACGTCAAGTGGGAGAAAGTCGACACGGGGTTGGCCTATCGCTGCAATCTCCCCTCGGGAAGGAGCATTTCTCTTTTCTTCTACAACGGAAGCCTCTCTCAGGCCATTGCCTTCGGAGGGCTTCTGTACGACGGAGGCGCTTACGCCAGACGCCTGATCGACGCCAAGCCCAACGGGGCCGTTCCCTCGCTCTCCCACGTGGCCACAGACGGAGAGTCCTACGGGCACCACCATCAGGACGGAGACATGGCCCTCTCCTACTGCCTGGAAACCATCGACACGGGACACGAGGCGGAGCTCACCATTTACGGGGAATTTTTGGAGCGAAACCCACCCGTTTACGAAGTCCGCGTTGTGGAGAATTCTTCCTGGAGCTGCGCCCACGGCGTGGAGCGCTGGCGCGGCAACTGCGGCTGCTCGACGGGGACCCCGGGTTTTCATCAAAAATGGAGGGCTCCTCTGCGCGGCGCTCTGGACTGGCTGCGCGACAAGCTTGCCGTGCAATTCGAGCACGAGGGGGCCAAATACTTGAAGAACCCTTGGAAAGCGCGGGACGATTACATCGCGGTGATTTTGGACCGTTCCCGGGAGGTCGTGAAGAAATGGCTCGCCGTCCACGCCGTCCGCCCCTTGACAGAGGAGGAAAACATCCGCGTCCTGAAGCTGCTGGAGAGCCAGCGGGCCGCTATTCTGATGTACACCAGCTGCGGCTGGTTTTTCGACGAGATTTCGAGTTTGGAGACCGTTCAGATTCTGCGCTACGCGACGCGCGCCATCGACCTGATTCACGAGTTGACCGGCCTCGACTTCGATCTGGAGTTCACGCGCCTGTTGGAAAAAGCCCCCAGCAACATCCCGGAGCTGGAAAACGGCAAGCGCATCTACGAGCTTCTGGTGAAACCCACCCGAATCTCTTTCGAAAGACTGGCCGCCCATTACGGCATGGTCGTTTTGTTTTCCGGTCTTCCCGAGAAAATCTCCGAGGGGTGTTGGGATATGACGGGAAAGATCGCGGCGAACGTAACGGAGTCCGCACCCAACTCCCGGGCTTTCGCCGCCGGAGAGGTGGAAGTCGCCTCCAACATCACGTGGGAGAAAAAAGAGTTTGTCTTCGCCGTGAACTATCGGGGGGACACTTCCGTCCTCTGCGGCGTCGCGGCCGCCGCCGGGCGAAAGCTTCTGGAGGACACAGACGCCCTGCGCGCCGCCTTCACCGCCCAAAGCGACGAAAAAATAGTGGCGAGCTTCGGGCACAGCCTTTTCTCGCTGCGCCATATCCTGCACGACACCCAAAAAAAACTGTTGGACAGGCTCTTGCGCCGGGACGTGGCGCGCATCGAAAGCAGCTTGAACGACATCGTGCAGGATTACGACAGGCTGTTGGAGTTTTTGACGGCCGTGGACATCAACGCTCCTACCGTCATTCGCTCGGCGGCGGGAATCGCTCTGACCGCCGACATCGTTCACGGCCTGGAGGCGGAGATCCCCGATATCGAAGACCTGCGCCGCCAGATAACCCGCGCCCGGCAGTGGAACGTGACTCTGGACGACGAGCAGATCGGCTTTGCCCTGACCGACTGGGTGGCGCGGGAGATGTGGAAAATCCATCATTCTCCCACCAATCCTGCCGAAATGGAGAGGATTTGCGGCGTTTTGACGCCTTTTCTGGACGAGTTCAAGTGGCGTGTATCCCTTTATGACGCCCAGAACCTCTATCATTCGACCCAGAACAAGTGTCACCGGCAAATAGCGCAGTCTTCGCCTGAGATACGCGCCGCTTTCCGTAAACTTGGCAAACGTCTTCGTTTTTCTCAAGAAGCCTTGAATTGTTAGAGCCTTGTAGGGGAGAGGGATAAGGGGAGAGTCGCAGTTGATAAAACGTCCCGACTTCCGCGCTAATGGCCTGTAAATCATTGCAATTACTATATTATGTCCTTTTGCTAGGCACTATTAAACCCGCCTCTTTCGTTATCAAAAGAGACGGGCCCGTTTGTTATATGCTGTTGTTTCCCTGTTTCCAATGAACTCCTATTCGCTTAATTCTTCGTATATCTCTCCCATAAGATTCGGGACCCGACGACGATATTTCACCATTGACGTTATCTCTGTCGGCTCCATCCCTCGTTTCAGCCCCAGCGCTTTATAGATTTCTCGCGCATCTTTCGGTAATCGCGAGGGAAATCGATATAGTTTGTCGTTCTCTGTGTCCTTGATCAGCGTCGAGTTCACCTTCAAAAGTGCGTCCTTTATCCGTTGCGCGCTCAGATTCACGTGACGACGCACATGCACCTGGTTTTCAAGGTATCTCTCCATTAATAACGCCACAAAGCAGATTGCTACGTGGGCTCTCACGCGCTCAGATGTCCAGTGATATACTGGACGGATTTTCAAATCGTTTTTGCTCACCCGGAAGCAATCCTCTATGTGCCACAAATTCCCATAGGCTTCCAATACCGCCTTTACATCTTCAATTCCCGAAATCTCTCTATCCGTTTCCACTCCGTGCAGCCCATCGTACTTCGCGTCTTCTTCAATTTTCTCCTGATTTATTCGATATTTTGCTTCGCCTCCTTTGTCGGACGGCTCGATGTATTTGCTCGTTCCTCGGTTGCTAACCAGCACTTTCGCCTGAACTTCTCCATTTTTATCGAGTTTTTTCATCAATCTTTTTATCATATAATCCCTGTCGTGTGCGTCCTTTTTCGCTTTCGACTCGCTCCGTGTCACCACTAGTGTTCTGCCATTCTCCAGCGAGATTGTGCGATATTTTCCGCCTTCATCCAATTCTTTGAACGCTTCAAGAGATAACGTCTGTTCTTGATTCACTTTGGAGAGCTTCTTTATACTGGCTCCTAAAACATAGCTTGCATGCGCTTCTTTCAATACTTTCCTATTGTCCTCCGTCAGCATTGCGCCATCTGCTACTACCCATATCTCGTCTGGGTCTACCCGCCGGGTTATTTCGTCTATCATATGTTTTAACGTGGTACACTCTGCCGTATTTCTGGGAAATACGTCATACCACAGCGGAATTCCGTCTGCAGATGACGCAAGAGCCAGAACAACTTGCGTTTCTTTGAATTTGCAGTCTTTACTGAATCCATGTCGGCGAAGGCCTGGCTTTAATTTCACCGGTTCTTTTTCCTCTGTCTGTGCCTCGGAATCTTGAGGTTTCTCGCTTGTCTTTTCGTCTTCGTCGTCGAGAAAACTTTCGAAATAAAGCGTTGTGACGTCGAGCAACACCAGCGATATTTTGTTGTCGCAAAGTCGTCGCCCACAGTTGAAACCCAGTTCTTTGACCTTGTCGATTTTCTCTGAAAGTTTGTCCATCATACGGTAAAACCTGTCTTCAGAGAACATCAGTCCCAGTTGTTCCGTTAACCACATGGCAGAACGCCTTTTGCTGCCGCCATCGGTGAGTTTAGCCGACAGACAGAGTTTCAGAGCGTGAGTCGACCCCCGGCCTCTGTCAGATAAACCTAAAACGTCTTCAATACCTAATTTGTCGAAAACTTCTCCCCAAACTTCGAAAGGACCTTCGAGGACGTCTTCGCGTTTGAGCATCTTTTTTATTTGAGCGGTCTGTTTGTCCGGTATTTCCTGTTCGTAGGCTTCAGGAGCGAATTTGAAAAGCGAGACTTGACCTGCCTGGAAGAGTTTTTCCTCCTTTGCGTGTTGTTCCAGTTCAGGAATGAGCTTTCCCCCCAGGCTCCAGAGCTTTTGGAGTTGTTCATCATCGAAAGCGACTCCAAGGTGCTGAACAATCCGCTGCCTTGGTTGTCCTTTTTCGTTGATGAAGGACTCAACAATTTGAACAGTCTTACGAGGACTGTTTTTTGAAGACTTCGTTCGAATGTACATAGGGAGGATTATAAGGGAAAGGGGGCCAATAGTCAAGTATTTTATACTACTAGGCACTATTTTGAGATTTGAGAGATTCTTTAAAGAACTAAAACACGAAAAGTTAGGTGTGGTGGAACTTAAGAGATATTGGACCCCTCCGAAAAGAGGGGGCCCTGAACCCTTAGCGCGGAAGTCGGGCCGCCGTTGTCATTGCGCCTCACCTCCTCCCAACAAAATCTTCATTTTCATATTCTCGCAACTCATTTTATCATGATGCGATTTGTGCTCGTTTATTGGTTGTTTCATCATGGAATGAAGATCGAGTATAGCCGTTCAGCGTAGGAAACGTGACGTTGGAAAATGCTGAGTATGGCAAGTTA
>JAISWV010000019.1 GCA_031270755.1 Synergistaceae bacterium | reverse complement strand
TGGTTTGGTGTCGTTTTCGCACGGCATCTTCTGCTTTTACGCCTTGGCGCCTTCTTCTGTCCACAGATCTTTCTTTAACGGCTGTACAAATCATCTCTTACTATGCCTCTCGATGGAGTGTTGAAACCGCTTTCAACGTAATCAAGAACGCATTTGGGCTCAACCAGGCCTGGGAACAAAGTCAGAGAGCATTGGCCCGCTGGCGCTGCATTCTCTGTCTTGCGTACGGTCTATGCGCCCTTGCATCGTTCTTTTGGAACGCGATAGACGCCCTGGCGCTAGGAACAGACCACCACGGACCGCGCCCAAGGATAATTCCGTTTCGGATCAGCGAAGGCGAGAAATCTCCGATACATTCCTTCCGATTCAGGGAAGCGTTCGATGCGGGAGGCGACTTTTGCGCCGTATCCCCGCATTTTGTCCACTCCGACAATACCGCACCGCTCAAAGTTCAGCGAGGCGGCTTTCTCGACTATTTTTTGAGTAATTCCCTGCGTCATTTAGAACATCCTTCACAGTCACAAAATTGAGCCATTACCGTATCTACCTCTGAAGCTCCCGGCAAGTCCAAAGCTTCCCATTCTGAAAGCTCGCATCACTTTGCTTCAAAAATCAGCAGGGCTTAATCAGCAGATCCCTGGAAATTTTTGCATCCAAAACCGTCTTTCATGTTGAAACATTTGCTGCACGATATACAGCGCGCTTTGCCGCGGTCACCGCGCCGCCACCTGTCCGGCAAATCCGGCTCGCATATCAGCGGGCGGCATAAGCTGACCGCCTCCACGCGGCCTTTGTTCAAACATTGCTCGATAATGTCGGGCATGCGGTAACCGCCTACGCTTATGACCGGGGCGCGGACTTTATTCGCGACAACGAGGGCGTTCGCGAAAAAAGTGCCTTCAGCTTCAACACTTCTTACCTGCTGGGCGGGTGAGCTTTCTTTTGAAACTCCGATGCCGCCGCTCACTTCGATTCCGTCGATCCCTCGTTCGTCCAAGGCCAGGCAGGTCCGGACGCACTCGTCAAGAGTGAATCCCCCCTCGACTTTATCCTCGCTATTGATTTTGATGAAAATAGGGTAGTCGTTTCCAACCTGGGCGCGTATGGCATCATAGACCTCCAGTACAATCCGTGCCCGATTTTCGGCGCTTCCTCCGTATTCATCCCCGCGCTTGTTGTAGAAAGGGCTGAGGAATTGGCTGAGAAGATATCCGTGGGCGCCGTGTATCTGCACGCCGTCAGCTCCCGCTTCCTTGCATCGCGAGGCGGCTGACGCGAATGAGCGAACGGTGTTTCGGATATCGTCCTTGGTCATGCTTTGCGCCGTTTTCTTCGGAAGAGCCGTTATTTCGGAAGGACCCAGCGGCGGATTTCCCCGGTCGGTATGGCTCGCCTTCACGCCGCAATGGGACAACTGCACAACGATTCTGGCGTCATACACATGTATCTCATCCGTTATTTTCCGGAACCCTGAAATGAAGGCGTCGTCATACGCTTTCAGCATAAAGGGAAAAATCCGCGAGTTTTCGTCCACGCCGACCATACCGGTGATGATCGTACCCACACCGCCTGCCGCGAGGTTTTTGTAGATTCCAAACAGCGTTGGCGACACATGCCCGTTTTCATCTGCGGCCCCCTCCTGCGTGGCGCTCCGGAACAGACGGTTTTTCAGCTTCAAACCGCCTATTCCGACAGGATCGAACAATTGCTTCATTAAAACTCCCCCCAAGTTGTAATTTTATAAATTACAATTGAGTATCACATTCCCCCGTTGTAATGTCAATAGTTCTATATTACATTTTTATTAGGGTGGGTTTTCCCGCGGGAGGATGGTTGCGATGAGGATAAATACAAAGTGTTCGCTGGCACTTCACATTTTGATCGTTGTAGCGGTGTTTGCGAAAAAAAACAAGATGACCAGCGAGCTGATCGCGAAAAGCACGGGCAGCAACCCGGTGATGATCCGAAATATTCTCGGCAGTCTGAGACAGGCGGGCATTGTGGACGTTCAAAGGGGGAGCGGCGGAGCAACTTTGAAACTCGACCCTAAAGAAATAACGATTTGGAGCGTTTGTTCCACCGTGGACCCAGCGTCGCTGACCAACCTGATGGGGCTGCATCCGAACCCTTCTCAACGCTGTCCTGTCGGGCGGAAGATACACGCTTTGCTCAAGGAACCCTATTGCGCAATCGGAAAAGCAGTGCGAAAAACTATGGAAGGCTGCACGCTTGCGGACCTTTTGGAACAATATTACCAGGGACTGCCCCCTGAGCTTTGACGTTTGGCCTGAAGAAAATGGCCGCCATTGCGGGAAGTATATGACAACAGATGTCGCTTTGTTGCGAAAGGGGCATGTTTAGCGACGACAAAATTATACGCGCGTCATCTATTTTAGGCATTAGGTATCCAAGGAATTACATGGTTGTTTTATATATATTATATTGACAGGAATTTTTGTTTGCTGTAGCATCATTTTGTCGATGCAAGTGAATTGACAGTGATTATATTAGAAGAGAAGGCGCGTTTGTTTGCTGAAATACATTGTCCGGAGAGTTTTTCTGTTGATCCCGGTTATCTTGTGCGTGATGACCGTTCTCTTCACGATCCTTTACTTCACGCCGGGTGACCCGGCCCATATCGCCCTGGGGCAGGAGGCGACCCGGGAGGCCATAGCTGCGTTCCGGACGGAGCACGGGCTGGACGATCCCTTCGTTGTCCAATTGGGGCGCTACATTTACAGGGCCGTTGTCCACGCCGACCTGGGCTACTCTTACGCCATGAAGAGCCCCGTTTCCTACGAACTCTCCACCCGCATCCCCACGACGATGAAGCTGGCCTTCTGGGCTGTGGCGTTCAGCACCTTGGTGGGGATCCCTCTGGGCGTCATCTGCGCCATACGCCAATATTCGTTTCTCGACAGCGTCACGACGCTCGTCACGCTTCTGGGCGTCTCCATGCCCACGTTCTGGACGGGATTGCTTCTCATCCTGGCTTTTTCCGTGCATCTCGAATGGCTGCCCTCCATGGGGTTCAGCACGCCCGGCGAGATGGTTCTGCCGGTGGTGACCCTCTCCGGCTCCACCATCGCCATCATCGCCCGCATCACGCGCTCCAGTATGCTGGAGGTCATCCGGACGGACTACGTCCGCACCGCTCGGGCCAAGGGACAGAAAGAACGCACCGTCATCCTGCGCCACGCCCTTCCCAACGCCATGATTCCGATCATGACCATCATCAGTATGCAGTTCGGCCTGCTTCTGGGGGGGTCTCTCATTACGGAGGCGATTTTTTCCATCTCCGGGGTGGGTCGCCTGATGATCGAGGCCATCAACATGCGCGACTACCCCATCATTCAGGGAGGCGTCCTCTTCATTTCCGTGGCGTTTTGCCTGGTGAACCTCGTGGTGGATATCCTCTACGCATTCGTCGATCCTCGGATTCACGTGAGGTAGGGAGGTTGTCATGGGCGGAACCGTCATGAACAAAACCGTCACGGGAAACAGCTTCACGAAAGGCAATTCCATGTGGCGTTACACTTTTATCCGGCTGCGCAGGAACTATTTGGCTATGGCCGGGCTCGTGGTGATTCTGCTTCTGGCTCTCACGGCCATTTTCGCCGAGCGGATCGCGCCCTACGGTTACGCGACTCAGGATTACATGATGATCCGCAAGCCGCCCTCCGCCAAACACCTCCTGGGTACGGACGAGTTCGGGCGGGACGTGCTTTCACGCCTGATCTACGGGTCCCGCGTTTCTCTGCAGGTGGGGTTCATCGCCGTCTCCATAGCGCTGGCCGCGGGAGGGATGATCGGAGCCGTGGCCGGTTACTTCGGAGGCAAAATCGACAACCTGCTGATGCGGATCATGGACGTGCAGCTTGCGATACCCACGATTTTGCTGGCCATCGTCATCTCCTCCGTGCTGGGGCCTGGGCTTTTCAACCTGATGATCGCCGTGGGCATCACCGCCATACCCCGCTTCGCCCGGCTCATGAGGGCCTCGGTGCTCTCCGTGAAAAACACCGAGTTCATCGAGGCGGCCCGGGCCATGGGGGCCAGCCACACGCGCGTCATCCTGCTCTACATCCTGCCGAACTGCATGGCGCCCCTGATCGTCCAGGCAACCATCAACGTGGCGAACGCCATTTTGTTCGCGGCCACCTTGAGCTTTCTGGGCCTGGGGGTTCAGCCGCCTTACCCCGAATGGGGCGGAATGCTCTCCGCCGCGCGCCCTTACCTCAGAAGCAACGCCTATTTGAGCGTTTTTCCGGGGCTGGCGATCATGATAACCATCGTCGCTCTGAACTGCGTCGGGGACGGGTTGCGGGACGCCCTGGACCCCAAGCAGAAACGGTAGAGAACAGCCATGAATGACGCTCAACCTCTCTTGGATATCCGAAATCTTTTTTGGACGCCCTGGCGTCGGAGGAGTAGAGAACTGCCATGAACCGGAATCGATTTGAAAAGATGCTCCTTCTGCTACGGGAAAAGGGCCTCGATGGCGTTTTTTTGGCGCCGGGCTCCGACCTTTTCTACATCACGGGTCTGGACTTTCGCTCCGATTCCCGTTTGAAGGGAGCGTTGGTCACCCAGGAAGGAGAGTCGTTTTTCCTATGCCCGTCGCTGCATCGAGACGACGTCGATGGAATCCGGGATACGATGCGAATCGTGGAATGGGAGGATCATCAGGGCTTTGGACCCCCTCTGGGAACGGCGCTTCGGAAAACAGGACTCCAGGGGCGGGTTTCTGTCGCTTTTACCCGGGGCATCGAGGCTGGAGACATGATCGACGTGCTTGCCGCGGCCCGGGACGCGGGGATCGAAATCGCGGCGGTCAATGGCTTTACGCTGCTGGCGCCTCTGCGGTCCGTCAAGAGTCAGGAAGAACAGGCTTGGATGCGCCACGCTTCCGCCATGAACGACGCGATGATGGAGGCCTTCGCCGCTTACCTGAAACCGGGGCTTTACGAACACGACCTCATGCGTTTCGTCGTGAATTTTCACGAGACCCACGGCGGCAAACCCCGGGTTCCCTGCGCGGCCACGGGACCCAACAGCGCGAAGCCTCACTACGGAAGGGACAACGACCGCGCCGTGGAGGACAACGATATCGTCATGCTGGACTGCGGCGGATGGTACGGTGGTTACAGCCACGATATGACCCGAACCTTTTTCGTGGGCGCCCCCACAGACGAGCAGAAGAACGTCTACGAAACCGTCTTGCGCGCCCAACTGGCGGCCATGGACAAAGTGCGCGCCGGAGCCGTGCCCCGGGACATCGACGCCGCGGCGCGGGATATTATCGCGGCGGCCGGTTACGGAGAGTTTTTTCCCCACCGGCTGGGACATGGGATCGGCCTGGACGGACACGAAAGCCCCTACATCTCTCAGGCCAACTCCGTCCCTTTGGTTGAAGGGAACTGTTTCAGCATTGAGCCGGGTATATACCTCAAGGGCCGCTTCGGGGTCCGAATCGAGGACCTGGTGATGCTGACGAAATCGGGAACGGAGATCCTCAACCGTTTCCCCAAGCAGCTCATGGTGGTATAGGCCAGCGAAATGGAAACAAGACTGCGGGCGCTATTCGGAGACGGGTTGCGGGACGCCCTGGACCCCAAGCAGAAACGGTAGAGGATAGGTGCCGCCCATGAATGACGCTCAACCTCTCTTGGATATCCGAAATCTTTTCGTGCGTTTTCACACCGACACCGGGGTTGTTCACGCGGTCAATGGCTTGAATTTGTCGCTCCGGAAGGGCAAGTCCCTGGGGTTCGTGGGGGAGACCGGCGCGGGAAAGACCACCACCGCTTTGGCCGCCCTTCAGCTGATTCAGTCGCCGCCGGGGGAGATGACCGGCGAGATCCTTTTTCAGGGGCGGGACGTCATGAAGATGACGGAACCGGAGAAACGGGCCTTCCGCGGCGGCAAGATCGCCATGATTTTCCAGGACCCCATGACCTCCCTCAACCCCATCATGACTGTGGAGGAACAGATCATGGAAATGGTGGAGCTCCACTCGGCCGTGGCCAACACCCGGGAACGCGCCCGGGAGATGCTGACCCTGGTGGGCATCCGTCCCGAGCGGGGGAAGGACTACCCCCACCAGCTCTCCGGCGGAATGCGTCAGCGGGTGGGGATCGCCATCGCTCTCGCCTGCGAGCCGGACCTCCTTATTGCGGACGAGCCCACCACCGCTCTGGACGTGACGATTCAAGCTCAGGTGATCGACCTGATCAAGAAGCTTCAGAGCTCGGTGCGCACCTCGTTGCTTTTGATCACTCACGACCTGGGCATCGTGGCCGAAATCTGCGACGACGTGGCGATCATGTACGCGGGCCGCTTGGTGGAGACCGCCGGTCTTCGGCAGCTCTACAAAAAACCTTTGCATCCCTACACGCAAGGCTTGTTCGACGCCGTGCCCCGCCTGGACACCGACCCCGGCGAAAAGCTGGCGGTGATCCCCGGTCTGACGCCGGACCCCACGAACCTGCCCGAGGGCTGCAGCTTTTCTCCCCGCTGCCCCCATGCCCGCCACGTCTGCCACGAAAGAAGCTGCGGGATGAAGGAGTACGAGCCGGGGCACTTCGTGGACTGCCATTTTCCCCTGGATTTTTCGTCGGGGAACCGGGGTGACGGAAAATGAGCGACTACAAAAACCTTCTGGAGGTACGGAACCTGAAAAAATACTTCAAGGTACACGAGGGTATTCTGCAGGCGGTGGACGACGTTTCCCTCTCGATCTCCAAAGGACTGACCCTGGGGTTGGTGGGGGAGTCCGGCTGCGGGAAATCCACCCTGGGGCGGCTGGTTATCGGGCTCCTGGAGCCCACGGCCGGGGAGGTGGTCTTCAAGGGATCCAACGTCTTCGCCCTGGACGAAAAGGGGAAAAGCCGTTTTCGCCGTGACGCCCAGATCGTTTTTCAGGACCCTTTTTCGTCGTTGAACCCTCGCATGTCCGTCTTCCAGCTCATCGCGGAGCCCCTTTTGATCAACAAGGCCTGCCGCAACCGAAGAGAGGTGGAGGCCCGGGTCATGGAACTGATGGACACGGTGGGGCTGGCGGAGCGTCTGGTGACCTCGTTCCCCCACGAGCTGGACGGAGGACGGCGGCAGCGCATCGGAGTGGCCCGCGCCCTGGCCCTCAACCCTGACTTCATCGTTCTGGACGAGCCCGTGTCGGCCCTCGATGTCTGCATTCAGGCGCAAATCTTGAACCTGCTGGGCGACCTGAAGAAGGAGTACGGATACACCTATCTCTTCATCTCCCATAACTTGAGCGTCGTGCGTTACGTCTCGGACGAAGTGGCCGTGATGTACCTGGGGCAGGTCGTCGAACGGTCCGGCAACATGGTCCTTTTCGAAGACCCTCTGCATCCCTACACCCAGGCCCTTCTGTCCGCGGTCCCCACCATCGACCTGGACGGGGAGGGCAAACAGAAAAAGCGCGTCATTCTGGAAGGGGACGTGCCCAGCCCGGTGGACCCGCCGCCGGGATGCCGATTCGCCCCGCGCTGCTTTCGGCGTCAGGAGCGGTGCTCATCGGAAAGCCCGACCCTCTCGGAGGTCAAGCCGGGCCACTTCGCCGCCTGTCATTTCGCGTGAGAAGGAGTCGAAAATGCAAAAAGATTCAATTCAAGAGGATTTCAAGGTTAGGGAAATACTGGCGCAAAGGGTTCGGGAGATAACCCCGGAGGTGATCGCTTGGCGTCATGAGATCCACGAGAACCCCGAGCTGAGTTTCCAGGAGAAAGACACCTCCGCCCTGATCGAGAAGGTGCTGAGGGCCTCCGGAATCGATTTGCGCCGGGTCGGCAGCAGCGGAACCGGGATCTGCGCCCAGGTCTACGGCATGGGGCCGGGGCCAGGAAGATGTGTGGGGCTGAGGGCGGATATCGACGCGCTCCCCATACAGGAGCAGTCGGGTGTTACCTACGCCTCGAAAAAGCCCGGCATATTTCACGGCTGCGGACACGACTCCCACACCGCCATCTTGATGGGAACGGCGCGGCTGCTCTCCGGGCTTCGGGATCGTTTTTCCGGCTGCGTCAAATTTTTTTTCCAGCACGCGGAGGAGGAATTGGGGGGCGCGTCGGAGTTCATCGAGGCCGGCGTGATGGAAAACCCCCGCGTGGACGGAGTGATCGCCCTTCACGCCCTGCCGGACATCGAGGTGGGGGAGATAGGGGTCCGGGACGACTTCATGACCGCCGGGGTCGATCTCCTGAAGATCACCGTGGAAGGTAAACAGGCCCACGGTGGCTATCCCCACTACGGAGTGGACACGATTCTCACGGCCTCCACCATCGTGACGACCCTGCAGACCCTGGGCTCCCGGGAGCTGGCGCCCACGGACTGCGCCTTCGTCACCTTCGGGCGTATCGAGGGAGGGATCTCCAACTCCTACATCGGCGGCCCCGTGGTCCTGGAGGGGTGCATCCGCTACCTCCGCAAGACGACCCAGGAGCTGTTTCACCGCCGGGTACGGGAGATCGCGGAGCACGTGGGCCAGGGGCTGCGCGCCAAGGTCACGGTGGAAATTCAGCCGGAGATCATCCCCACCGCCGTGGACCGGAGGTGGGTGGAACTCGTTCGGCGGGCCGCCCGAGGCGTGGAGTCCGTCAAAAGAATCGTCGAGCTCCCCTCTCCAGCCATGGGCGGCGAGGACTACGCTTACTTTCTGGAGAAAGCGCCGGGGGCCCTCTTCCGCCTGGGGGTCCGCACGCCGGGAGGCCCTCACTGCCCCACCCACTCCATCAACTTCTACGTGGACGACCAGGCGATCCCCGTGGGCATGGAGGTTCTGACGGCCGCGGCGTTGGACGCCCTGCGGACACCGGAACTGCAATCGCTGGCATCTGAGGATTGACGACAAATTTGATCTCGGGTTTTAGCTGTGGAGCGACGTGCTTTCAGTCGATATTGATTTTTTATTTGGAGATTATTTTACTATAAGGAGTGATTGTGATGAGGAATTTTTGGAAGGCGTTTTTCGTGTTCGTAGCTTCGATTTTTGTGGTTCTGACGGCGGCCTGCTCTTTTGCCGCAACCTTCGAGACGTTCACCCTGGGACTGCCAGCGGACGCCAGGAGCCTCGACCCCCAGCAGGCCGTGGACACCATGTCCTTCGCCGTGACCAAGCACATCAACGAACCCTTGGTGACGGTGGACGGCAAGACGAAGAAGCTGGTGCCCGTTTTGGCCGAGAGGTGGGAAATTCTCGACTCCCTGACCTACAAGTTTTACCTCCGTAAAGGCGTGAAGTTCCACAACGGCGAGCCCTTCACCGCCGAG
>JAISWV010000299.1 GCA_031270755.1 Synergistaceae bacterium | reverse complement strand
TGGTTAATGCCTCGTGTATAGTTATAGCTCCCTATCACACTCCGATATGGCAAAATGTGGGGGTGCGCCAGTTCGGTGCACGTAATATAGTGCGGTGAGAGTCCGCACCCGGCAAAGTGTAGCGAGCAGCCGGTACTCAGCCTTAGAGCCGACACCGATACTTTCTCCTGGGTCGTAGGCAGCAATGACTGGTCGATATGCGAGACTGAGCCAGGTTCCGTCGGGGTCTCTAGCGCGTGGCGAGTGCGCAAAGGTAATACTGCAAGTAGGGTTCCGTGAGGAGGGCGGAAGTAAGTGACGTGGGCTGACGGTTATTTGCCACAAAGTCGAAAGACGGATACATACGGAAACCTGTTGCCCTAAATCTTTTGCTTACTGCCTCTACTTGACGATTTGCCACAGAGATAACGGCGGACGCGCAATGTGCGCCCCTACGTACGGGTGCCGTAATAATTCAAGTTATAACATTTTTTTCTCAAATCGTCACACCACCTAAAATTGTTGCCTTCCCCTGCGTAGCGCGTAGCGCGGATGCAACCCGATGTGGGCAGAAGCCCGCATGTTTAATAAAAGAGTTCTTAGTAACCGTTCTCAAAACCCTGTATGTCACGCTCAGTTAAGACAAGCGTTTTGCCGAATGGAAGTCTTGGGCGGCTGCAAGCGGCGAACCGGCGAGGGGCGTAAGCCGCTCAGTTTCCTCGTCGGCTCCGTCCCCTGAGCGTGAACGTTTACCTCACCGTTTCATCGTACCCCTCGGGGAGGTATTTGTACGTCAAAACGTAGAGAGCGCTGCTGAGTCGATTCAGCGCCGCGACAATGTCCGGGCGTTCGGGGCCCTCAGGCGTCCAGAACGCCCGGCAGGCGGAGAGCTCCGTTTCCCGAACTTTCGTCCTCAGCTCGTTGAGCGCCGCGGCGATGATTCCCATGGTGTGGTGCGGGCGAATGTGGCCCAGCCCAAAATATTTCGCGGGGTGATGCGACCGCTCCCGAAGTTCTTCGGCATTCAGTCCCCAAAGAACAAGGTCTTCGCAGGGCCTCCCCGTCACCTCGCAGGAGAGGATATCGTAAACCTTCACGCGAACCTCTTCCAGTTCTTCGACGAGAGAGGCCCGCCCCTCGCGCCCCATAATTTGAAGCGTCACGACGGCGGCGCTCAGACTGTCGAGGCGTCCCCGGAACTCCACGCGGGCGCTGGATTTGTCTGCGACGACCCCCGCCGACAAAAACGTCGTATGCTCTTGTTTTTGCCCTGTCGTTTTTTGCTTTTCCATCGCGATCTCCCTATAATTTCCAAGTATTATTCATTTATTATACGAAATGAAAATCTTTTTGGAGGTTCAGACATGTACGTCGTCGAAAACACGAACACAAAACCGCAATACAATCTGGCGCTGGAGGAATATCTCTGCCTTCGGGCCATAAAAGACGGATCGCAGTTTTTCATGCTGTGGCAGAACGAACCGTCCATTATCGTCGGGCGTTTTCAGAACACCCTGGAGGAGATCAACGCCGGATTTGTGGAGGAGCGAGGCATCCGCGTGGTTCGGCGAAACTCCGGAGGAGGCGCGGTGTATCACGACCTGGGGAACATCAACTACAGTTTCGTCATGCCGGACTCGTCGGGGGACTTCGATTTCGCGTTTTTCACGGGGCCGATCATTCAGGCTTTGGCGAAGTTGGGGGTCGCGGCCGAGCTTTCGGGGCGCAACGACCTGGCAATCCAAGGGAAGAAAGTTTCGGGCGGAGCCCAGTTCCGCCGCGGCGGCGTCATGCTGCACCACGGGACGCTGCTTTACGACACTGACCTGGAGGTATTGTCGCAGGCTCTGCGGCCGGCCGAGGACAAATTTCAGAGCAAGGCCGTCAAGTCCATCCGCAGCAGGGTAGGCAATATCATGCCCTTCTTGCCGTCTCCCTTGCCTGTCGCCGAGTTTCAGGCGCGCTTGCAGCGGGGCATTCAGGGGTTGACGCCCTTGACGTTGGAACAGGACGCTTTGAACGAGGTGACAAAGCTCGAGAACGAAAAATACTCCACGTGGGAGTGGAACTACGGCGCATCGCCCCGGTTCACGGAACGCAAAAGGAGGCGTTTCCCTTGGGGCGGTGCCGAGGCCTTTCTGGTCGTCGAGGAGGGAGCGGTCGTCGAGTGCTCCTTTCGCGGGGACTACTTCGGCAACGGAGATTACGAGCCCCTTCTGTCGCGGCTCCTAGGACGCCCTTACACGAAAGACGAGGTTGCGAAGGCCCTGGAAGGAGTGGACACCCACGCGATTTTTTCCGGCTCCGACGCCGGGGACATCGTCGCTCTCCTTTCCCCGGAGATATGAGACACTGGAGCCGGCGTTTTCATGCAGCGAGCTGAGTTGTTGGTCACCGGCGTCGTGCAGGGCGTAGGATTCCGCCCTTTTTGCGCCAGAGAGGCGAAAGCCCTGGGCTTGACCGGCACGGTGCGCAACACGCCGGGGGGAGTGGAGCTCGTCGTCGAGGGAAAGGAGTCCGTCATCGACGAATACCTGCGCATCCTATGGGAAGAGCACCCCGGCGCGGCGGTGGTGACGGACGTGCGCGTCCGGCGGAGCCCTCTGGAGCGCCGGGCCTTCGCGGATTTTTCTGTCGCTCCAAGCGCCGGGGCGAATGAAGAGGACCGAAACGTCCTGATTCCGGCCGATCTGGCCGTCTGCGAAGAGTGCCTGGCCGAGATGAAGGACCCCCGAAACCGGCGCTATCGTTACCCCTTCATCAACTGCACCAACTGCGGGCCGCGCTACACAATCATCCGAGCGCTTCCTTACGATCGCCCTTTGACGACGATGGTGGATTTCCCGATGTGCCCGGACTGCCGGCGGGAGTACAGCGACCCCAACCACCGGCGTTATCATGCCCAGCCCAACGCCTGCCCCGTCTGCGGTCCGAAGGTTCGTCTCTGCGATCCGGCGGGACAAACGCTCTGCGAAGGGGAGGACGCGATAACGAGGTTGGGGGGCGAAATCGCGAAAGGGAAGCTCGCTGCCGTCAAGGGCGTAGGGGGATTCCATATCGCCTGCCTGCCGGAAGACGCGCCTCTTCGAGAACTGCGCCTCCGAAAACACCGGCCGGACAAGCCCTTTGCCTTGATGGTCCGCGACGTGGACGCGGCCCGCTCCATCGTGGAGGTCTCCCCGGATGCGGAGCGCCTGCTGGCCGGAGTGCAGCGCCCCATCGTCCTTTGCCCCGCCAAGGCCGGTTCTTCGATCTCGCCCTTGACCGCTCCGGGGCAGAAGCGGCTGGGGATCATGCTGCCCTACACCCCTTTGCACCACCTGATCATGGAAAAATTCGAGGCGCTGGTCATGACCAGCGCGAACCTGGGAGACGCCCCCATCGCTTCCTCCGACGAAGAGGTATTTTCCTCGCTTTCCCGCGTGGTGGACTTCGCCCTATGCCACAACCGGGCCATTCACACGGCCATCGACGACTCCGTTCTCCTGCCCGCCGGGTCGTTTCCGATTTTTTTGCGCCGCGCTCGAGGGTATGTGCCCAACCCCATGACGCTGCCCCTGGACGCTCCAAATATTCTGGCCGCCGGCGCACAAATGAAGGCGACCTACACGCTGACGCTGGGCCGAACTCTCTTCCCGGGTCAATATCTGGGGGACCTTGGGCAGCTGGGAACTGCCGTCTACTATAAAAATTCTCTGAAACATTTCCTGGGCCTTTACGGGATCAAACCCCGGGTCTTGGCCTTCGACAAGCATCCCGGTTACGCGGCGGCGGGTTTGGCAAAGGAGTTTCTCGACCCGGAGAGGACTTCGCTCTGCCCCGTTCAGCACCACCACGCCCATTTGGCCTCGGTGCTGCTGGATAACGCCCGCTTCGACCCCGTCATCGGGGTTGTGTTCGACGGAACGGGCTACGGAGACGACGGCACGCTCTGGGGTGGAGAATTCCTGGTGGGCGACGCCCGGGGCTTTACGCGCATGGCCTCTCTCCGCCCCTCCCGGCTGCCGGGAGGGGAAAGAGCGATTCACGAGCCTTGGCGTTACGCCCTGGCCCTCTTGAGCGAGACCGTCGGCGCGGAGGACGCGAAGAAGATCGCTGCGGCCCTTTGGCCCGAGTTTCGGATTCGGGTCGACCCCGTCCTCGCCGCCGCAGGGGTTTCTCCCGTCACAACCTCCTGCGGCAGGCTCTTCGACGGATTTGCCGCTCTTTTGAACCTCTGCCCGGCCGCGACCTACGACGGGCAAGCGGCCATGACGCTGGAAAACGCCGCGGAAGGACACGAGATCTTGAACTTCGGCATCGAGGATAAAGGGAATTTTGTCCACCTGGATTGGCGCGGCGCGGTAAGGTCGCTGCTGGGCTCGCAGGCGTTCGGCGGCGAATCCGGCCTGGGCGTTGGAAGGCAGGCGGCGGCCTTTCATCGCGGACTGGCCCGTGGTGTAGCGGATGTCTGTGTCCTTTTGAGAGAAAAAACGGGGCTCGGGTGCGCCGCTCTCTCCGGAGGAGTGTGGCAGAACCGATTTCTGCTGGACTTGACCTGCAGAGAACTTCGGAGCCGAGGGCTTGCCGTTCTGACCCATCGCGCGCTTTCTCCCAACGACGAGGGAGTCTCGGCGGGGCAGGCCCTTGTGGCAGCATATGCCGCGCCGGCGGCAGCCGTTCGTTGAACTGACCGTCTCAGAACTGCCCATCGAAAATTTCTCAATATATACGATAATTTATAGTTTTCTATATCATAACATATAATAAAAATCGTACTTTATAAGAAGTATGCTACATTAAATTTGACACAATAAGATTCTACATCTGTAACTATGCTGATTACAGTTAGCTTCAATGTTTTAAAATAAAACACGTGAACATTTATACGAAATAAGAAAAAGGGGATAAGTAAATGAGAGGCAGGGCACGAGAACGTTTACGGGTACGTTTGAAAAAACTTCGAGGGTTTTCTTTAGTTGAGCTTTTAGCGGCTGCAATTATCTCTATTCTTGTTTTAGGAGCGGTTGTCCTGCTTATGAGCCAGGGGCTCGGCATGGTGGGAGCCAACGCGGCCTACTCCGTGGCGCAGCGCAGCGCGCTTTCCGCAGTCGAATTCCTGCCCAGAGAGATCGCTTATGCCAGCCAGGTGGAGATCATCTCCGACCCGGCTCACGTCATCACGGACACCCTGCTCAGCGAGGACTGGCATTATATCGCACGGGCGGCCCAGGGGGTTCACCACCTCTACTGGGACGGAGAGCATGGAGAACGCAGGGAAGAGCTGGTTCCGGGCTCGGAGTTCGTTACGGACTTGCAGTTCGACGCGGATGTATTTTCCCCTGACCAATACGGGGGCGGGCGAGTGGCGCTCTTTCGCGTGGAAGCGCAAAACGACAAGAAGAGCGTCGTTTTGGAGCGCTCTCGCCTGGTTCATGCCCTCGAGGGCGTCATGGGCGAGGACAACGTCTCCCTCGACGCCGCTTTTCCAGGCGGGCCCATTCTTCGTTATAAAATGCGGATCGCGGACACGAGCGTGGAGGCAAATCTGTTTGGAAGCCTGAACACGGACGACGAGACCCCTCTTTTCGACTATTCGAAACCCGACACATGGGACCGTGTCAAACACTACACGACCATGACCAAGATCGACGCGACCCTGAAACTCTCAGAAGATGCCTTGAATGAGCTGGACCCGGCGGAGCTTCCCGTTTTTACCTGGATCGTCGCCCAGACCGATAGTTTTTTTTCGAAATATCAGGAACTCAGCGGCGATCTTTTCGACAGTCGGGAGAAAACGGAAAAACAGGAGAAACTGCTGAGCGTCTTGAAAGAGGACGACTACCTGAAAGACCGCTTGGAAGACAGAGCGGTAGGAAAAAGGGCCACGGCCAATCCATTGAACCTCAAGAAAACTCCATTTGAGCAAGGATATCAAATTTTGGAAGTTTCCAGAGGCGCGCAAGTGGACACGGACACCTACGGTACGGAATCTTACCTGGACCTGGGGGGCATCGTCAACACGTCGCTGAGCCAGCCCGGCGCATACCAGGGCGCCCATTTGATCGTGATCGCCCATTACAAGGACAAGGACGGCGCCTGGAACATGGCTCCCGCGTTTGCCGCGCTGGGCGAAGAACAATCGTCCGGCAGTCTGTGGGATAGGGTCATGGACGTGGTCAACCAAACGGGCGCTTTCGAAGGAGGGTTTTTGAACCAGCACAAAGACCTGGGAAAGGTGGTTTCGGAGCTGAACAAGGACACCGGACGATGGGCCTTCACGGTTTATGGAGGATACGGCGCGAAGCGGAGAGCTCCGCAGATGCTGCTGACGCTCACCGGCGAAGATTTCAAACACCTGGAGCCGAAAGATCCTTTGCAGCCCAACCTCTATGGGGTGACGAACTACGCTCTCTACCTCGAAGGGCAGTTGACCTACACGGGGAGGACCAAAACGCCGGATGGCGGATACGGCGTGCTCCTGAACGGTTCGGAGCCTCAAAGCGTCCAGGTTGACAGCGTCAAAGAACACTTGTCCTCGGGGTACACGCTCCAGCTGGATCCAGGAGCGGGAGGGTACTTCATGGGCTATGGTTTTTACAAAACACCGGACCTGAGGCAAGTGGAGATCGTCAACCGCGAAGGGAACCGCCTCAACGTTTACGACTACGACATGAACGTTTCTTTCGGAGTGCATCCTCTCTACGCCTACGACGCCGCCAAGTCCTATCACGGCAAGCCCCGCACTATGGAGGCTCCGCAGATCGTGAATTTCTTCGCAAGCCGGGATCCCGGCGACCGCACCATTTTGTCGGAGGATCTCAACAGGCATGTGGGTATCCTGAACCCCGATCAGAGGGTATTCTATCGCCTGCCCTTCATGCCTCAAAGGGGTAAGGACGGAGGGGACAAAGATCCCTATTACACGCGGGAGTCCGTTTTGCGCACCTTCTCCCGGGGCCGCGATAAAATCGGGTTGAACTTTGCTCCCGCTTACGGCGGAGCTTACGGCATGACCTACGGCGGAAGCGATTGGTCCGTCTACAACCTCAGGCACATGCAGACCTGGCAGCTCTATTACAAGGAATTGGATGCCAAAGGAGGCTCACGCGACCCTGAAACGAAAATAGTGACGGACTTCCCCAGCAGACAGGACACGAGGCGGGGATACCGCTGGGACCTGCGGGATACCAGGGCCGAGGCGCTCAAAGAGGTGCCGATCGCTTTGAGGACCCGGCATCTGGTCAAAATGACCGTCCTCGAGGTCACGCGGGACATTCTCGCGTCGGAGGTGGAGGAGGGCTGGCGGGCCAGAAGGCACCACGACGGCTCATCGGACGCGGGCTATGATCCCCGAGACGTCATTCACCAGGCGGGGGACCTGTTTGTCCGGCTCGAGACGATACAGGTCAAAGAGATCGACGGGGACGTGGCGGGCGACATCAACGACTCTCGGGCCTACTACTACTCCAAACCCATCTGGTTCGGCAAGTTCAAAGGGGACTATTGGAAAGGGGACTCTCCCACCCTGTTCAAAAAAATGGGGAACAGGACGATGCACATCGTGTCGCCTCCGGAGCCGAAAGGAGGCGACAGGAAGACGTTCCAGCGCCGGGGCATGAGAATACGGTCCTGGAAGGACAACTTCACGGGATGGGATTTCGACAACCCGAACTACGCCGGCGGGACCTACGCCTGGAAAGACGACCTGATCGGGGAAAACCCCAAACATCCCGACCTGACGGTGGGGGACGACACGATCTGGACGCCGCCCATCGCCATAGATCTGAAAGGGCACGGAATCCAGGGGGATTGGTCCAAACACAATCAACATCCCAAGATCCGGGATCAATGGCAAAACCCCCAGCACAGCGACTTTGGCCACAACAGCGTCGGAGCCGGCGGAAAAATCGGCGCCGACAACAAAGGATTTACGAACGACGTTCACTTCAATTACCAATGGGGCGACCGATTTGCCGACACCTATGGAAATTACGGATTTCCCGGCCAGAAGGTGAAGCTCGAGAGAAGGAGGAAGGATAACAAATCCCCCTACGTCTACGCTTACGGCGGCTACTACGACAACGAGATCTACGCCCGCATGAGTATGCAGAGGCCCTACGGCGACAGCACGCCTCTTTACGGACTCTATGCTTTGAGGGGATGGGAGTATCTCCGTTACGATCTTCCCGGAACAGGGGAAAAAGGCCCCATCAACCCCGTTTACGACCGTAACGGCTACAGCTACGCGGACGTGAACGGCAAGATCTACGAATCTTCCAGCAAACGGCTCCTGATGGTGGTGCAGGGCCTGCAAATGCCCTATCAACCCAGCCTTATCGAGCTGAAAGGAGAGATCGTCCAGCCCGACCTCGACTCCGGTTCCATCAACCACTACCGCCGGGCCCCCGAGGGAACTTCCAGCGCCGTCTACAGAAAGGACCGCGTTCGCACCCTGGGGCTCCGCTTCTGGTCGGGGCCCAACGGCCAAACTACGAACAACGCCAACAACCCCAACCAGTTCAAGCTCTACGACATGTGGTTCGAAGAGGGGTTCACGCCAAAGGAAGTTCGCGCCGTTCTGGGGTTGGATCCCAGCCAGTTCCCGGACTCCACTCTGGATCAGGAGATCCCCAAACTTTACGGCACAGAGTAGAGTAAACCCTTCGGCAACCGTTTTGGCTTCAGAGGGAAGTGGTACTCGCTTCTCCCTGAAGCTTTACCGTCAAACTAATTTCTTCAATTAAAATTTGCCACATCTAAAATCTGCCACATCGTCATATTCGATGGATTGGATTTTTTTGACTTTCCGCATGTACCGCGTCTTGTTTTTAAATTAAAAACACTGATTTCTTCAAGTTTTAATGTAAATTTCATTGTTAATATTGTGCATCATACAATAAAAATCATACTTCATCGTGAATATATTTCTTTAACTTTGTAAAATAAAAAATTTATATCAGCAACTATGCTGATGATAGATCAAAACTGTATTTTAAAATAAATATCGAGCGCGTTCGACAAAATCGACAAAAGGGGAGAAGCAAATGAGAGACGGAATACGAGCCCATTCGAGAAAACTTCGCGGGTTTTCCTTAGCAGAGCTTTTAGTGGCGACGACCATATCTGCCCTGGTTTTAGGGGCGGTCATTATGTTGATGGGGCAGGGGCTCGAAATGGTGGAAACCAACGCCGCCTACTCCGAGGCGCAGCGCGGCGCCCTTTCCGTAATCGAGTTTCTGCCGAAAGAAATCGCTTACGCCAGCCGGGTGGAGATCATATCCGACCCTGGCCACGCCATCACGGATGACCTGCTGAGCCAGGACTGGCATTACATCGTGCGGACGAACGGCGGGGTTCGCCACCTCTACTGGGATTGGGGGCACGGGAAGCGCGGAGAAGAGCCGATCCCGGGTTCGGAGTTCGTCACGAACTTGAAATTCGGCGCGGACGTGTTCTCCCCCGACAAATACGGGGGCGGACGAGTGGCGCTCTTTCGCGTGGAAGCGCAAAAGGATAAGAAGAACGTCGTTTTGGAGCGCTCTCGCCTGGTTCACGCCCTTGAGGGCGTCATGGGCGAGGACAACGTCTCCCTCAATGCCGCTTTTCCAGGCGGGTCCATTCTTCGCTACAAAATACCGGCCCCGGACACGAGCGTCGAGGTGAACCTGTTCGGAAGCCTGAACACGGAAGATGAACCCCCTCTTTTCGATTACTTGAAGCCTGACACCTGGGGTCGCGTCAAGCATTACACGACCGTGACCAAAATCGACGCGACCTTGAAGCTGTCGGAAGATGCCCTGAATCAGCTGGACCCGGCGGAGCTTCCCGTTTTTACCTGGATCGTCGCCCAGACCGACAGTTTTTTTTCGAATTACCCGGAGCTCAGCGGAGATCTTTTCGACACTCTGGAGAAAACGGAAAAACAAGAAAAGCTGTTGCGTGTCTTGAGAGAGGACAACTACCTGAAAAGCCGCCTGGAAGACCGAACGGTAGGGAAAAGGGCCACAGCCGACCCGGCGAAGCTCGAGGGCACGCCCTTTAATCAAGGATATCAAATTCTGGAAGTCTCCAGAGGAGCGCAAGTGAGCACGGACACCTACGGTACGGAGTCTTACCTGGACCTGGGAGGCATCGTCAACACGTTGCTGAGCCGGCCCGGAGCGTACCAGGGCGCCCATTTGATCGCGGTCGCCCATTACAAAGGCAAGGACGGCACGTGGAACATGGCTTCCTCCTTTGCCGCGCTGGGCGAAGAACACTCCTCCGGCAACCTGTGGGAAAGGGTAATAGAC
>JAISWV010000230.1 GCA_031270755.1 Synergistaceae bacterium | reverse complement strand
GCCGCCCATGCGTCGGAGTTCGGCCAAGACACGGAGGTCGGATTTCGCGGACACGCGCTTGCCAAGGCTCCGGCTGCGCATAAGGGAAGACAGGGAAAGTCCGCAGATGTCGGCCTCGGACGCGAGAAATTCCCGCTCCGATTCCGTGAGCCTGACCGTGGTTTTTACCGTTCGCTGTTCCTGGATGGGTTTGCGCATCTGTTCGCCGCCTCCGCGTCAATCTTGTTTTTCCGATTGTATGGGGCGTTTTGAGCGTTATTGATAAAATTGAACGTCGGCGTAAACAAAAAACCGCCGAATACGGTACAATCTGCGCGAGGCTTGAGATTTGAAAAAAATGAGGATCAAAATCATCTGGCGGGACATTTTGATTGATGTTCTGGACAGGGGGTGTTTTCGATGAAGAAGGTCATCGCCGTCAACGGAAGTCCAAGAAAAACGTGGAACACCGCGACGCTCCTGCGTTATGCGATGGATGGGGCCGCGTCCAAAGGAGCGGAGACGAAACTCGTCCATTTGTACGACATCAGCTTCAAAGGGTGCGTGAGTTGCTTCGCGTGCAAAAGGAAAGAAGACAAGAGCCGCGGGTGCGCCTTGAACGACGGGTTGAAGCCGCTGCTGGACGAAATCGCGGAAGCCGAAGGGCTGATCCTGGGATCGCCTATCTACCTCTGGTCGCTCACGGGAGAGATGCGGTCTTTTCTGGAGCGCCTGGCGTTCCCTTACATTGAGTACAACCCGGAGCACTCGTCGCTATACAGAGGGAACATTCGCACGGGATGGATCACCACTATGAACGTTCCCGAAAAAGCCCTCGCGGAACTCGGCTGCGACAAGACGCTGGAGGCACTTACCGGACTCATGAAGCGCATTTTCGGCCATTGCGAGTCTCTGGTCTCGACCGACACGCTTCAGTTCGAAGACTACTCGAAGTACGACGCCACGGCCTTTGACGCGGACGCTAAGAAACGTCGCCGCGAGGAAGTGTTCCCGAAGGACTGTGAAAAAGCCTTCGGCATGGGCGCGAGATTCGCCGAATAGGATCCGGTCTCTTCGAGATGGAACGAACGGATATCGGGCAACTGTTTTTCGTACTGGAGAGCAACGCCGATCCCGAATCGGCGAAACAGATGAGCGCGTACATGCGGAACCAGTTCAGTTTCCTCGGCATATCGACGCCGAAAAGACGGAAGCTCTGCAAGGATTTCCTGCGACATGCCGCAAAAGAAGAAAAGGACTGGCGTTTCGTCGAACTCTGCTGGGAGAGAGCGCACAGGGAATTTCAGTATCTGGGCGTCGATTATCTCGACGCGGTGAAGGATAAGCTCACGGCGAGCGACATCCCGAACCTCAAAAGGATCGCGGTCGCTAAACCGTGGTGGGACACGATAGACGGCCTGGATCGCGTCGTCGGCCATATCGCTTTGGCTTATCCCGAGGTGAACGATGTCATCCTCGCTTGGAGCGCGGACGAGAATATCTGGCTGCGCAGGATCGCCATCGACCATCAGCTCTCGCGCAAAGAGAGAACCGATACGGATTTGCTGGAGCGCGTCATCTTGAACAACCTGGGGCAAAAGGAATTTTTCATCAACAAAGCCATCGGATGGAGCCTGCGCGAGTACAGCAAAACCGACCCGTCATGGGTGAGGGAATTTATCGCGCGAAACTGTTCCGGGCTCTCGCCTTTGTCCGTCCGGGAGGCGAGCAAATATTTGTGACAATCCCAAGCGTCAGAACAAGTCCGAGTGCGTCCCCGTGCGCTCGAACACGATAATCCCTCCGTCAATTTGATAGATCAGCAGCCAATCCCCCTTGATATGACATTCCCTCCGGTCATTCCAGTTCCCGGTCAAGGAATGGTCGCGATGTTTCGCGTCAAGTGGGCGCTCGTGCACCAATTCGACAATGACGCCATCGAGAAGCCCGATGTCCAGCCCCCGCTTCATCGCGAGCTTATAATCCTTTTTGAACTGGCCCGTATAGTCGGGAGTCAGCATCAGCTTTTCAAATCGGCTATCATGTCCTCCGCGCTGTCGAAGCGCCCCTCCCCCGATGACTTCACGCGCAGGATTATTTCATCCCCCTCCAGCATGGCAGCCTCAGTGACGGCGTTAGGGCGCGGAGCCCTCATGTCGAAGGGCAGGCCCCCTACGTTGAGAGACTGGTGCAAAAAGACGTTGACGGCATCGCCGAGGCTCAAGCCGTACTTGGAATAAAGCGTTTCAGCCTCGCTTTTTACTCTCGGGTCTACCCGTATGGATAACGTAGCCGTTTTGGGCATGGGCGATCACCTCCCGTCAAAAATATCACGAATGTCATACATTTGCAATACGAAAACGTCATGTGCCATTTGTCATGCCCTCAGCCCCGCAGGGCAAGCGCCGCGAGAGGAGAGACCGAAGGGAACGCCGATTGCGGAATAAGGAGTTTGGACGGTGAGAGGCGAAGTCTCGCGCCGGGCAAATTCCTGCTTGTCCGAACACCCAGGATACCCGTTTGAATGGATGTTAGCCGCTTGGACAAGAAACCGCCATGACCTGGACGAAACTTGGACAGTTGGACAAATCCCCGGCATAAAAGAACCATATCCTGGACATGCTGGACAAAAAACCGCCGTGAACTGGACAATTTGGACAAAAAAACACCAAATGAAACCATGCGACCGCCATAAGGCCACGCATCCCCCGACAATTTCCCTCCATTTGGACAAACAAACCAATTTATCGTCTCGCTAAAAAACGCATGATACATTCCCACTGGAGGTGATGAATTTGCGCGCGGAAAATCACGCTGGGAACATTGCCGGCGAGATCAGGCAAACGCTTGACATGATCAGGGCAAACAGCGCGCCGGGTATCCGGCGTCCCGGTTTTTCATATGCCCGCGTCGTCAGGGCCGCGTTTGAGGATATTCGCGAACTTATGGCGGAAGGATTCAGTTACGCCATCATTTGCGAAGCCCTTGAAAGAGACGGTTTTTTGCGGGAAGGCTCCAGCCCTTACAGCCTGAGCAGGGCATTGAGAAGGGAGGGGATAAGGCGGCGAAAAATCGCGGAACTGGCGGGAACGGAGCGATTTTCTGACGGCGCGGACAAAAAACCACGTGCGGCTGAAACGCCCTCGCTGCTTCATGAAACCACAAAGCCTGAACCGGAAAATCCAAACGCCGAAGAAAAACCGGGGGAACATGAATGGATACGAAAAATAACGGATTCCACTGAGGAAACAGGGCTCGGAAAGCTCACCAAACATTCGGACGGCAGCTTTGATTTCGACTGGAAATAAACTAAAGGAGGCGGGATTATGAAGGACACTATTTTCTATGTAGGCGGAGGCAAAGGCGGCGTGGGCAAAAGCATGGCATCCATGACCCTCGTTCAATTCCTCATCGACCGGTACGGGGATTCCAAAACCATACATCTCATCGAGACGGATGACAGCAACCCCGATGCCGGGAGGGTTTACAAGGGGAAAATCCCCATGACGGGCGTGACGATGGACGAGGACGAAAAAGGCTGGATACTCGTGACGAGCCTCATCGAGCAGAGCCGCGACACGCTTTTTGTCATCAACAGCGCCGCGCGGAGCAACATGGGCATACGGAAAAACGGGAGGAATTTCACCGCCGTCCTTGACAACGGCAGAATACCCTACGATCTCGCCATCCTGTGGCCGCTTAACAGGCAAAAAGACTCCGTTACCCTGCTCGATGAATTTTTGAGATACGTCACTT
>JAISWV010000191.1 GCA_031270755.1 Synergistaceae bacterium | reverse complement strand
TTTGGTAGGTAACATTTTACAACAGACTTGAATGCCATACTCTTTCAGTACGGAGCCAATTAATTTAGATACCTTATCAATAATAATTGCTTTCATCGAATTTTATCTCCAAAATATGTTTGTTCCTCCGCATGGATATTACGCATCCATTTAACTAATAGTTTCAAGCTATTTATCATTGCAGGAGAAATCGGAATCGCATTTTCAAGAAGTAACATAATGCATTGATTTCAGCTGTTTTTCAAGAATTCTAGCAACTTCTCATACTCTCCATCCACCATCTTGTAACAGTGTTCCGGTGCAGGGTAGATTCCTTCTCTCACCTCTTTTACAAAACGCTTGCTTGCATCTACCGAAATCTTTCTGACATCTGCGTAACGAGGCGCAAATTTCGGCGTTTTCTCGAAATACCCAAGAAAATCGTAGATGTTTACCATGGGAGCGTCGCTGTAAGGCCCCACGCCTGTCCCTAGAAAGGGCACGTTCAAGCGCACATACACCTCTTTGGCTACTTCTTGGGGAATGGATTCCAAAAGAACTGCAATAGCTCCGGCCTTCTCAAATTCCACGGCATTTTCGATCAGCTTGTAGGCAGCCTCCGCGTTACGCCCCTGAGTTTTATATCCCCCAATTAGGTTCACTGCCTGAGGGGTGAGCCCGCTGTGAGCGATGACCGGAATAGATGCCTGCGTCAGACGTTTTATGAGAGGCACGATTTCCTCTCCGCCCTCAATCTTTACGCAATCCATTCCTGCCTCCGTCATGTAGCGAGCTGCGTTACGGACAGCGTCGGAGTAGGATGTTTGGTAACTGCCGAAAGGCATATCCCCCATTATGAACGCCGTAGGCGCACCCCTGCGCACCGCTTTTGCATGTTCGATCATGACGTCCAGCTTGGCCCCAAGAGTATCCTCGTATCCGAACATCACCATGGATATGGAATCACCGACATTAATGATGTCAATCCCTGCTTCTTCGGCGATACACGCCATAGGATAATCATATAAAGCCGTACGTGCCATCTTTTCTCCTTTAGATTTTTTCTCGTAAATATACGAGATTCCTTTACGCTTCACTTAGAAACCTCCCTTTAATATGCATTATTACAATAAAAGCACGAAATTTAACCACCTATAAATGACAAAATGTTTTTATTGAGAATGACAGATTTTTATGAAAAACATAGGTAAGCCGAGAAATATTATTGTATATTATATTAAATACTACGAAACAAAGTCAAAAGTAAATCCATTTATCGTTTTTATTGATAATATAATTTTAAATTAACTTCAGTCTAATTTTAACCATCTAATGGATATTTATATTCTCTTGATGGAAATAGTATAATGTAATTGTGGCGAAGTGTCAAGCTGATAATTGATAGGCGAGATTATTACTCCGGCATGGATAAAACGATAATTGACGTGAAAATTCTTCCGTCATATGAAGCATTCGAAAACTAAAGATCCTATTGATATTTCCATGCCGGAGTAATAATATAGAAACACACAAGGCAGGGTGAATTGTTTTGAGCACAGATTCGTCTCTTTTGAAAAAAGGTCTTGCTATACTGCTTTCTTTTAAAAACACAAAAACGGGACAGACCGCTAGCGAGATTTCAAAAAAAGTGGAATTGCCTTTTTCTACAACCTTCCGTATCTTAAAAGCCCTCGAAGATGAAAGATTTTTGGAACGCGATCCGGAGAGCAAGCGATACCAACCAAGCTACAATTATTACCGCATGGGAATCATCGCGCGAGAGAGTGACATCCTCAGACGGATAAGTCTGCCTGTGATGGAAAACCTGCGACGCCGTTTCCAGGAAACGGTTATCCTCTATGTACGAGACGGGGATTTAAGAGTTTATTATGAACAGCTCGAGGGTTCGCAGAGTTTAAAACGAATGGAACGCGTTGGAGCTACAGCGCCTTTATGGGTGGGATCCGCTAGTCGCTGCCTTTTGGCGTGGACCTCCGATGAAGAATTGGAACGCATTCACGCCAATATACGTCCTCTGTGTATCAATACTATTTTAGACAAAGACGTCGCTATTCAAAAAATAAAAGCAGTGAGAGAAACGGGTTATTCCATCAGCACATCCGAGCGAGAGGAAGGAGTTTGTTCTGTTTCCGTCCCTGTCGTGGATTCTCCGGAAAACGTCGCCGCGAGTTTGACCCTTACGGGTCCGGCGTCACGTTTCAACGATGTAGCGCTCCGCGAGATGATCCCCGCCCTGAAAGCCGCCGCGCAGAGTATTTCGGATCAACTGCTGCCATAAATACTTTGTATCCGTTCAAGCCTCGGCTCTGGTAAAAAATAAGAGAAGTGATAGATTAGTAGCATTATGACGGAACCATCGCGTTTCTGCCATGATATACGGTTATCTGGTGTTCGGTATAGCGTTTTTGAGGGTCTATTGCTCTGACACAATCAAATTTTATAGGAGGCGTTTCATTGTGGAGAAACCGGCGTTGGTGATTTTGGCCGCGGGAATCGGCAGCAGGTATGGCGGGCTCAAGCAAATAGACCCGGTGGGGGAACACGGCGAACTGATCATCGACTACTCCATATACGACGCGGTGAAAGCCGGTTTCGAAAAGGTGGTTTTCATCATCACCCGGGAGATCGAAAGCGACTTCATGGAGGTCATAGGAAACAGGATCGCCAAACACGTCGAAACAGCTTACGCGTATCAGGAGCTGAACGACCTGCCCGCGGGCTACACCGTTCCCGAGGGCAGAGTGAAGCCCTGGGGCACGACGCAGGCGCTGCTCTCGGCCCGATCCGTCGTCGACGGGCCCTTCGCCGCCATCAACGCGGACGACTTTTACGGCGCTTCCGCGTACAGATCCATTTATGATTGGCTGAAGGTTTCCGCCGGCGTTAGCGCCGGGGTGGAAAGAGGCAAAGCCCGGTTTGCCATGGTCGGATACAGGATCGAGAACACCGTGTCCGACTACGGCAAGGTCACGCGCGGCATATGCGAGGCCGACGAAAACGGATTTCTCAAAAGCATCGTCGAACGGACCTCCGTGGAAAAAACACCGGCGGGGGCTCGGTACTTCGAAGACAAGAGCGGGTGGCACGATATCCCCGCCGGAACTCTGGTTTCCATGAACTTCTGGGGTCTTCACGAGGGTTTTTTCAAGGCCGCCGCGGACGATTTTCCCGCTTTCCTAGATGAAAATCTCGCGATAAACCCGCTCAAATGCGAGTACCTGCTTCCCAGCGAGATAGGATACCAGCTTCAAACCAAGCGCAGCGACGTCAAAGTGCTGGAAAGCGCGGACATGTGGTACGGGCTCACCTACAAGGAAGACCGGCCCGGCGTCATAAAGGCGATCGAGAATCTTCACCGGCAGGGCATTTATCCCAAGCCGCTCTGGAGATGATTTGGGCCTGCAAGTGATTCGTGAGGCTGCTCGAAATGGATGACGGCAATGTTTTGAAACGACGGATTGTTTACGTGAAGCTTTTGGCTGTGTCGGTTATTTGGGGGGGAACATTTGTCGCGGGCCGCTATCTCGGCGGGAATGTCACTCCGCTGGTGTCCGCGGGCCTTCGCTTTATTTTGGCGAGTGTCGCGCTTATGTTCTACCTTGCCGTCACACGAACGCCTATACCGAACCCGGGGAAAAAACAATGGCTGCAGCTGGCCATGCTCGGTTTCTTTGGAGTATTTATGTATAACATTTGTTTCTTCTACGGCCTCGCCTATACGACTGCTTCGCGCGCGTCACTCGTGGTGGCGTTGAACCCGGCGACGATCGCCCTCGCCTCATTCTGTTTATTCCACGAAAAAATGCGTCTTAAGCAAATAATCGGAGTCCTTTTCTGTATATCAGGCGCGTGCCTGGTCATAATAAGCCGCGATAAAGGCGCTCTCGCCGGTTCATTGCGAGGCGACATCATTATTCTCGGCTGTGTGGTCTGTTGGACGATTTACAGCGTGTTTTCGCGCAGCCTTTCCCGGTCGATCGGTCCTTTACTGACTGTAAGCCACTCGATTTGGCTCGGTACCGCGATGTTATGCGCCGCAAACGTATATATCGACCGAAAAGGATTTTTAGCTTCCCTGCCAAACATATCCGCATCACAATGGATGAGTCTTCTGTACTTGGGCATTATCGGTTCGGCGCTCGCTTATATCTGGTATTACGACGCGATCGAACAAATCGGCGCGACGCGGTCAGGGGCGTTTATAGCCTTGGATCCTGTTACGGCTGTTTTATTCGGTGTGCTGCTCTTTGGAGAAACGCTCACCTTACCCGCCTGTGTGGGCGGAGTATTGGCAGTACTCGGAATTTACCTGTGCAATAGCGCATAAAAATAACTTGCGTGAGTCCCGCAGGAACGAATGAGCTCTGCGCAGAAGAGTGATTCAGAGTTCCATCATCGTATAATTTCTCCGCGGAGCCAAGCGTTATAAACGTTTTCGAACCACTCTTCCCGGTCTGCCGGAACAGGGCGAACCTTTACCCACTCGAATCGGCAGACCGGCAGGCCGTCGGCACCGGGTTCGAGGCGAACCTCGCAGATCCTGTCCGAAAACTTGCCGCCGTCCAGCGACACTGGTATTCCCTCGGACGCGCAGTTTTCGACCGTGAGGTCTTCCTCGTCGCAGATCAAGCTGGAACCCCTGCTGCGGCCGCCCCGTTCGATGTATTCATCGATAGCGCAAAGGTATACGTACCGCGTCAGCAAAATGTCCCTGTCGATCAGAGCCGCCAGCAGCTCGTCCATGTCCCGCGCGCGGCTTCGCTCTTCAAACGAAGCGAGGGCCTGCCGGGTCGTTTCGGCGGCCTCCTTCACCTTTTTCGCCGGGCGTATGAAGGCCCCACAGGAGTCCATCAGCTTTTGACCGCGTTCTCTGGTCTCCGGGTCCTCCGTTCCATGACACATCAGGATTTTTTGTATGCGGGCGGAGACCTTCGCCACGGGCTGTGCCACAATCTCAAGAAATTTTTCCGCGGGAGCCGGGGCTTCTCCGTAGTTCGCGGCGATAAATTGCGCGGCTCTCGTGCTGCCGACCTGCGTCGAGTTCAGCGCCGACCCTCCGGGACGATGGACACCCAAGGTCCCCGCGGCTTCTCCGACGGGGAAAAAGTGCTTCAAATCGCTCTCCCACCAGAGATTTACCTTCAGCCCTCCGTTGTTGTGCTGGGCACAGACCGCTATTTCCAGCATCTCTCGGGCAAGGTCGATGCCGTTGTCCAGATACAGTTTATAGGCGAGAGGGTTCATGTGCCTCAGCCGCGCTATCGGCGTGCCCAAGAGCGCCCCGGAGCGCTCCAGATAAGAGTACGTTTCCTCATCCAAATTTTTTCCGTCCAAGCGCTCTGAGATCATGCCTTCACCCAGGGCCGACGGATTGCGCCGGAAGTCGAGGAACACCCGCCGTCCCTTTTTTTTCTCCATGAAAACGGCGAGGTCCACCAGGGATGATCCGCCTCTCCCCAGCTTGCTGGGGTCGAAGGGCCACTGGTAGCCCTTGAGGAATATCCCGCGCGCCGTCTCTTTCGGGGTCGCGAAGTATTTGTCCAGGAATTCCTTGGGGTCTTCGCCGTTTTTGTCGGTGGAAATGTACGTCGGCAGGACCTGCTGGTACGTGCCCGAGAGGTTCCAGCGGAACTTCGTCGAGGCAATTCCATACTGGGACTCCGTGAGATTCACCCCCGGCGCTCCGGCTTCCAGGGCCGCCCCCATCGCGCAGGTCTGGCTCTCCGGGTATACGGAGGCATGGTGGATGGCGGAGGGGCCGCCCGCTGCCCAGACCACGTTCGTGCAGTTGAACAGCGCGAGGGCCGGAACGGTCTGTGAATTCACGTCCAGCGCGATCAGCCCGCAGGCTTTCCGGGGCTCGCCGCCCGTCGTGACCACCGCGAGGACCCTGTAACCGTCGAAGAGGGGAATGCCGCGCTCCATGACGTGTGTTTCGAGACGCTCCGTCATGTAACGCGAGGTGAGGGGGCCGCAGGACGTCGCCCTCTGTTTCGGGTCGTGGTCCGTTTTGTAGCCGACGTACTCGCCGTAGCGGTTGTGGGGAAAGGGAACTCCGATTTGGACGAGCTTGTGGAAGCACCTGGAAGAAAGTGCGGCTTCCACGAGAGCGATGTCGCCGTGCATACTTCCCCCCTCGAAGAGGGTCCACGCCATGCCAAAAACGGAGTCGGGTTCGCCGCCCGCCTCCGTGAGCCGATAATAGGTCTGCTTGTCCGACCCGGTGTTGCGCGAGGTCCCCATCAACCTGCCTTCGGTCACGACGCCCACGTCCCCCGCGGGAACTCCCGCGGCGCAGAGGGAATCGGCGGCGTTGTAACCCGCGGCCCCCGTCCCGACCACCACCGTATTGAAGCGATACATCTCGAAGCGGAGCCCCGCCAGTTCCACCGTCTCCGAAGAAACAGGAGAGTTTAAAATCGGCATATCTTTTCACTCCCTATAGGGTCGTCAGTAAAATGACAAATTAATTTTACGACCTTCAATCGAAATAGATATTCCAGAGAAGTAATTTTTTTAATTTTTATCATCCTGGATTTTCACGGTAACAAAAACATCCCAATTACGACTTAAAATCTGGATAATGCTCACTCAAAACAACTCATTATAGCCGTCCAGATGCGTTCTTAAAAGTATCTTAAAATTATGGAGGGAATAGACTTACATGACTTACATGGTGGTAGCTCTGCTATAATTTCCGTAGAGGAGGTGTCGACGATGGCAAACGGAGTAACAACACTCAATCTCACAGAGCGCAATACACCGCGCGAATTTCATCCGCCGACCTTTACCGCTGTGGATGAAAAACATTTTGAAAGTGAAATAAGGCGTATCGACACAACTCTCACCGACGAAAGGAAAAACCGCGAAAAATTCGAAACGCGAATAGAAAAATCTGTGAGTGATCTGCGCGGCGAAATGAACGCGCGATTTGACAAGGTGGAGAAAAGCTTTGACGCACGATTCAAAAACATTGACGCACGATTCGAAAGCGTTTACGTGCGGTTCGATAAGATGGAGAAAAGCGTTGACTCGCGGTTCGAAAAAGTCGACGGCAACATCAAAGACCTGCGTGGAGAGATGAACACGCGATTTGAGAAAATGGAAGGGCAAATCAACGAACTCCGCAGGGAAGGCAACAGTCATTTCATGTGGATGATGGGCTTTCTCATCGCCACGTTTTTGATTCCCATTGCCTTGCAATATTTCGCCAAATAACTCAGCCGCGCAAGGGGCTTTTTTGTTGCCTGCCATTCAATTGTCAAGTTACTCACGCTTTCGGCTCCTTTGTTTTGCTTCCTGCGGGGTCTGTTCTGTTGGAACTCGCGGAGGAATCCGTCAGCCTCGTTTCCCCTCCGTCAGGTTTTACTCCAAGAGAGTGGTCACTTAGTGACAGGAGCAGCAGGTAGGTCTGAATGGTCGAATCGACCCGACGGCAGCGGACTTCTCGAAGGGGGTAGCTGTTTTGCGATATAATGAGGCGGGCAAGTGACGGATCGCGATGAGCCTTCGAGCTCATACAGATAGCATAGCATGGTGAGAGGCGGAGAGAAAGAATGATCGAAGGTACGGAAGGTACGCTGTGTTCGATGAGCGACATACCCCACAAGTGGCGGGATAGGGCATGAGGGTCTTGGACGTGTTTTTGAACGTTCCTCTGCTGAACGACGAAAACGGCAGTGTGGCTTTGCTGGTGGAGCAGCAGCATCGGGACGACGAGAAATTTGCTTTGAAAATGCTTGAACTGTACGTGCGTCTGAGGGATAAGTCGAGAACGAAGACGACGGCGCTCGCAATTTTTACCGGAAGCGTAAACAACGCCGATAGGTTCGTGGACTCGTGTTACGGTGTGGAACTGAGTTTTAAATATAACGCATTTTACCTGCCAGAAAAAGAAATAGACGATCTGAGGCGCGACAAACGCCCGTTTGCCCGTGTTGTACTAGCGGGGCGTATGTCTTTGGACGCGGGAGACGACGTGAAAGCACGCGAAGCATACGCGTGGGAGATGTGGAACACGACGACCGAACAAGACTATGAAAACAGAGAGAGACGATTCATTCTGGATTTTTCCAATCGCATTTTTCGGTTGAGCGACCCTATGATCAGCCAAGAATTGAAGGAGGCGTACAAAATGAGGATCATACCGCTTCGCGACTACGTTAGAGAAATTGAGCTCGAAGACGCTAGAGAAGAAGGAATAGAGAAAGGTATAGAGCAAGGTATAGAAGAAGGCATAAAAAAAGGTAAGATGGAGGGGATTTTTGAAGTGGCGCGTTCAATGCTCGCCGACGGATCTTCTGCTGAAACTATCAGGAAATACACTGGATTGAACGAAAAAGATATCCTTTCACTCAGTTAATTTCTGATGAAGTCCCAAGGAGTGCCCCCAGCGAGGCAGCCGCCGTCGATGTGGACCATCATCCCGGACATGTACGAGGAGGCGTCGGGTGCTCCCAGATCGGGTCTTCCTGAATTTACGTTCTTGGTTGATATCGCTAGATTCAAGCTATACCAATCGCAACCGATCGAAAACTATTACCCCGGCGTCTATTTGTAATTAGATCGAATTCCAGAGGTCTCCTGTAGAAAGCAATCTTGGACACAGAACTCGACCCTTTTAGACACCGGGGTAATATCACTCGGATTGCCGTTTTTCCGCATCGCCTACGAAAGCTCATCTTTCCTTGTGTTGTCGAACGCGCGCTTTCTTTGGCGCGTTTGCGGTTAAGCGGCAATTCCTCGCTATGGATTAAATTGGTACAAAACTTCCCTCACGCCGGCATACGCCGGAGGATCGGGGAACGACAGACTGCAACCGCCCCTACATTTTACCTTTCCGCGTGGCCCACAAAGCCGCGAGCAGTATCAGCGATCCGACAGCCCCTGCGCCAAAGTCGCATCCGCCGCTGCTGCTGGGCGTCACACCACCGCCGGTGCCGGTATCCTCCGAGACAGTTATCTCGCCGGCGGAATCTACCTTTATGACAGAATCACCGGGAAGGGTTTTTGTGGTACCGTCAGGGTAAATGACATCCGCGCCTTCCGCTCCGACGAGAACGGACAGATACCGCGACGTGCTGTCGTCTTTGGCTATCGTGCCGACGGACAGAG
>JAISWV010000121.1 GCA_031270755.1 Synergistaceae bacterium | reverse complement strand
CAGAAGGTGACCCTGCTGACTCAGGGAGGAGAAGAGGTTCCTTTCGTTCGCGCCCAAGGGCATGTGTAGTAGAGGAACATGTATATTAGGAAACCGATGTCGACGGGCTAAGGAAAATTGGTCATGGGTCGAATGTGTTGATGAGCGCCTGTAAACCGTTATAAACAAAGGGCTGAAAATAAGCTATCAACATATTCGTGACACTACCCGATTATCTCCTGTAAGGACATAAAAAAATATTACCCCATTCGAAGAGGGTTGTTTAATCGAGCGGTTGCTCAAAAAAAAATTCTCGACGGTGTTTCTTTCGATATTAAGCCGGGGGAGACGCTGGCGCTGGTCGGCGAGTCCGGTTGCGGCAAGACGGTGTTAGTCAGGACAATTCTCGGTATCGAAGAAAAAACCTCGGGCACGATACTATATTGCGGCAAAGACGTCGACGATATGTCCGGTGCCGAAAAGCGGCGGATGCTGAGAAATACGCAGCTTATTTTTCAAGATACCGCCGGCGCCCTGCACCCCAGAATGAGTATCAGGGAGTCGGTCGAAGAGCCGCTCATTCTGAGTGGGGTTAAAGACGCAAAGAAAAGGGAAAACGTCATTGAAGACGTGTTCCGCCAAATAGGTTTGGACACGTCGTATCTGTCGCGGTTCCCTCATCAGATTTCAGGCGGGCAGTGTCAAAGAGTCGTGATAGCGAGATGTCTCGTTCTGAATCCTCAGTTGATTTTCGCGGATGAACCCATATTGGCGCTGGATGTATCCCTGCAGGCTCAGATCATCAACATTCTGATGGATTTGCAGGAATACAAGGGAATATCGATTTTTCTGGTCGCTCACGACCTGGCCGTTGTGAGACAAATAGCGAACGAAATAATGATCATGTACCTGGGAACCATCGTCGAGTCGGCCTCCAGCACCGAATTGTACGCTAACGCGAAACACCCTTATACCAAAGTTTTGTTGAAAGCGGCCCCAAGCATAACGAAAGGGGTAAAAAACAAAAGGTTCGATCTGGATTTGAAGCCTGGAGATACCCCGGACGCGTCCCGCCTTCCTGCGGGATGTCCGTTTTCGACTCGTTGCGTATACGCGGATGGTCTCTGCGAAAAGCAGAAACCCAAACCTGTTCTTGTCTCCGAGGGGCATACCGTTATGTGTCATAAGTGGGACCAGCTTGATTGAGACGGAAAGTAATTGATCATGATCAGAGATCACGGCAAACGCTGAAGATAGATGCGAATCTATTTTCGTAGGAACCACCGCCAAAATGGCGCAGCTTGAACTCGAGGCGAATCGTTTTCCAATAATTTTGTGACACACAACACAAGGGGGATTTCAGGTGAAAATTACAGATCATGTTTACGTGGTAGCAAGCGGAAAGTTGGGCTTCTCCTTTACACATCCCTTGGATTGCAACGTATTTTTGATCGACACGGGCTCGGGGTGCATCATGATAGACTCTGGGGTCAACCTCGAGCCCGAGAGAATCGTGAACGTCATTGAATCTCACGGTTTTCAGCCAGGCGACGTTAAAAAACTTTTGCTGACGCATTATCACGGAGATCACGCAGGCGGCGCGGCCTTCTTCAGAAATTTATCCGGCTGCGAAGTATACGCGCCGGCCAAGGAAGCCGAAGCTATCGCTGCAGGCGACGAAGACGCCAACAGTATTTCTTTGAGCAAGGGCGGTTTTTATCCCAGCGACTATGTTTTCCCAAAATGCCCGGTAACGCCCCTGTATGAAGGGGAAAGCGTTACTTTGGGCAACGTGACTATGAAAGGATACGTCCTGCCGGGACACAGTTTGGAAGATATGGTCTATCACGGCAAAATCGACGGAAAACAATGCTTGTTCACGGGAGATGGAGTGTTCGCGGCAGGACAGGTACTCATTCAATCTTTGCACGACGTCAGCATCTATCCTTATAAAATCCACATGAAAAAGATATCGGAACTGCCCATCGACGCTCTTTTCCCGGGGCATGGTGTGTTTTGTCTGGAAAATGGAGGCGACCACGTCAAGGCAGCTGTCGCTAAATTCGAATCTGGCTTGATTCCCTCTCAGCTTTACTACTTCGTGTAAAATATTCGAAGTCAAAGGACGAACGGGGGGTATAGGAACACGTATAAAAGCAGGAAATCAAATTTCGTATTTGACGCGCCTTTTCCTGAATAAAGATATGCTATCATCCACAAATAAAGCGCCGTGTGCGGAGTCGTGGAAGTGATTCATCGATCTGGGATTGAGCCCAGATCAAGAAAGTCGAGATGCGCCGCGCCGCTTTCATGGCGGCGGTTCAGCGCGTGGCCGACGTGGAGAAGCTCAGGGAAATTTTCCTGTAAGAGCACGTGTCAGCGAGGTGTAAGACGTGAAAGATAAAATAGATGAAAAAATATTGGGTGAAAAAATCTTTGGCGAGGTGGAACGGCTCAGGGACGACATGGTTGCGGCCTTGAGCCGCATTTGCCGTATCCCTGCCGTTTCTCCCCACAACGGGGGCACGGGCGAGGAAGAAAAGGCGAGGGAGATCGAAAAGCTGGTGGCAGAGCTGGGTTTTGGAAAAGTGGAATGGCAGCGGGTGGACGACGGCAAATCTCCCACGGGCAGCCGCTCCTCCCTCTTTTTGGAGTACGAAGGGGCCTCTCCCCGCCGCCTGTGCATCCTTACCCACACAGATATCGTCCCGGAGGGGGACCTTTCCCTTTGGACTCACGACCCCTATGCTCCCGTCGTCGAGGGGGGGCGGCTCTACGGCCGGGGCGTCAGCGACAACGGAATGTCGTTGATCGCTTCCCTTTACGCGTTGAAGGCGTTGTCGAACCTGAAGGTCGTTCCCGCCTTCACCGTTTGCCTGGGTTTTCTAGCGGACGAGGAGATGGGCAGCGCCTACGGCATTAGGCCTTTGGTCGAGCGCGGCCTTTTTCGTCAGGACGACTTGGTGATCGCCCCGGACGGAGGCAACGAGAAGGGGGACTTCATCGAAATCTCCGAAAAATCGGGCCTGAAACTGGAGTTTGCCGTCACGGGCAGGCAAGCCCACGCCAGTATGCCCCATACGGGATTGAACGCCTGCCGCGTGGCAAATTTGCTCTCCGTCGAGCTGGACGACGCCCTGCACAAGGCTTTCTTGGAAGAAGACGCCTTGTTCAGTCCCCCCAGTTCCACCTTCGAGCCCACGCGGCGCTTCGCCAACGTCCCCAACCTCAACACGGTGCCGGGCAAGGAGCGCTTCGGCTTCGACTGCCGCGTCCTGCCCTCCGTTCCCCTGGACGACGTCATCGCCGTGGCCGAACGGGTGAAAAACGAGGTGGCCCGGCGCACGGGCGCGGTCATCGATTTGGAGATCGGCCGCAGCGACGCGGCGCCTCCTACTCCGGCGGAGAGCGATATCGTTCGGCTGCTCTCGGGCTCCGTGAAGGAGGTTCTCGGCGTCGAACCGACGCTGGGCGGTATCGGAGGCGGGACCTTCGCGGCGTTCTTTCGGCGCAAGGGCATCCCCGCGGTGGTCTGGCAGCAAGAGTGCGACACCGCTCATCAACCCGACGAATACGAGGAAATCCCTCACATCGTAAACAATGCCAAGGTCTTCGCCTCGATGATGACGGACGGATTCAAAACGATATAGGAAATCAATGTCAACAACTTGAGGCGAAACAATAACACTTTTGGAGATCCCCCATCGGCGGGCCAGCTTTTTCAGATCCTTGCCTTTGGAGGCGCTGGCGTGCCTGTACTCCACGAAAGTCGAAAGGCTTTGCGTGATGTAGACTCTTTCGCCGAAAAAAGCCCGCTTCGTTGGAAAATCGCGGGGATGGACTCTACGCGGGGCATCAAGTTGATGATCTTCAAAGGATGCTCCCGTCGTCCCCGCTCAAAAAAACCAAGAGATTTCCCACAGCCTCAACCACGGAACCCGTTCGCTGGAAATAGCTTCGGTCTTCTTCAATGACGCTGGAAACGTAGACCCGGTCGTTCATGCAGACCTGCGGCTGGCCGCCCATCTCCAACATACGACACGTTAAATGAACTCTCCTCAGGGGAGTACATTTTTATAACAGTTCGCACTTTCTCGCCCCTATTCTTCAGCAGTTCCACAATCGCAGCGCCAATACTTTGACCGGTCGACGTAGACCAATTGCTCGTCGGCTATTTCCCAGTTATCTCCATGTATTCTGCCTACAGTGGCTCTGAAATAAAGGTACACACAAGGCATAAGCGGGGATACGCCTCCGATGTCCTAGAAGAAATGCGCACATCAGTGGAGTTATTATGTTTTGGCGAAGAATATTATCCACCAACAAAGGCGCTTCCTCATATCTAAATTGAGCCACATCCAATATTTCATGAATATTTTTTAGCTGCAAAAATTAATGCAATAACTGGCGTTTGCTCTGTTTGTCTATATTTTTGATCCATTTTTCTTTTGTTTGGCTTTAGACATACCATAAAATCCAAAAGAATACATGAGAATTATTACCAACAGCATACCGATAACTAACGGCCGGCCCAAAAAAGCCATCACCTTTCCGTTTG
>JAISWV010000120.1 GCA_031270755.1 Synergistaceae bacterium | reverse complement strand
CGTAAAAAAATTGAGCCTGCTGAAACTGACCCATCTTCTCGTGGACCATGCCGTACCAATACCAGGCATAGGGGTTGTAGCGCTCTTCTTGAACGGATTTCTGCAGCCAGGAGCGCGCCTGTTCGTAACGCCCCTCGGTCACCAGGGAAATGCCGATTTCCAGCGAGGTGGGCGCAATGATCGCTTCTTCGACGACAGCAAGCTTCTTTCGAGTGTTTTTCCGGTTTTTTTTCGCCGGCTTTTTGATAGGCTTGATAGGCTTGATCGGCGCCTTGCGGACGGACTTTTTGATCTGGGGCACGGGGTCGTCCGCAGACGTGTTGCCGTTGGCGCGCACTTCCGCGGCAAAAGCGAAAACGCAGCAAAAAACGCAGACGAGAGTGCACGCCCACACAGACGTCGCTTTCATATTTTTTTTATTCTTTCCGCTTGCTTTTGAAGCTCGAGACATCGATTTCGTCATGGTTTTTTCGTCTTCCAATTCATTTCCAGCACCTCGGGGCGATGGAATTTCATGACCAGATCCTGCAGTTGGATCGGCTCTTTTCTGTTGTCCCGGATTACCCGCACCACGGCGGTCCTTTCCTGCACGCTGAGCACCCGGACCTTTCCGATGCTTGTGGGAATGACGGCGGCGGGGTTCTCCGGGTCCACAGTGATGTAGGTGTCGCCGCGCACGACCTCCAAGGTATCCCCCACCTGGATGGCGTCCTCCCGGCCGATGGAAATTATATATTCCCGTTTTCTGCGCTTGGAGTTGGCCGTGGGAGAAACAATGCGCCCGACGTTGACGGCGAAGGGGCTGAACGGAGGCTCGCCCATGTCGTACCTGTCGGGGTCGTTGCGCTTCATGGCAATGGACACATGGCTCATCGCCTCGCGGTAGCCGTCTTTGACGGCGTTTTTGATGGACTGCCAGTGGGAGGAGCCGGAGAACTGCCGCCAGGTGGGGCGGCTCATTTTTTGGCCTTTGTCGGGAACTTTGGTCAAGCCCAGCACGTCGAGCCCCTCTTTGAACGGAATAGGCAGGGATACGATCATGGCGTCGATCCAAAAGAGCTCGCCGTCGTCGGGGTCGAAAGTGTAGCGTTTGTCCTTGCCCACAGCGATCCGCGTCGCGAACCGCTCGGCGTTCAGCGAGTCGAAGATTTTGAGACGCAGTTTCACGCTGCCCGTCTCCACGGTCCCCACAACCTCGCGTTCCTTCAAAATCGCGCTGTAAAGCTCCATTTGAAGCGCCATGTCCTCGGCGCGGCGCGGTTGGTTCAGCCAGCGGTTCATGCCGTTTTCGTCGAGAATCGTGACGTCGGTCATGGGCGAATCGCTGAAAAGCGCCGCCAGGTATTCCGTCATTTTCTGCTCCAGGATGCTGTAGGGGTAGTACTTGCTCTGCCAGACCTGGAGGTCCGTGTTGTTCTCCGTGGGGAACAGGACGACGGACAACCGGCGCGCATCCGCCTCCCGGGCATAGCCCGCGGGGACACCGGCGAAAAATCCGAGGGCGGCAACCCCGGAAACAATCGCGATCGACAGTATCATCCTCACAATTCTGCTCGCTTTCATGCAGTCACTCCCTCACTGGTAAAGAAAAATCTTCCTGACGCCTTTTATTTTATCGGCGCTTTGCCCCCGATCGCTTATTTTCGCAGGCAATATTTTAACCCCGAACCGTTTGCGCTCAAAGATGTTTTTTCATTTTTTCGCGTTTTCATCATTGTACTCGAAAAGAATTTAGGCTATCCTCCTACGATAAGCTCACGATAAGCTGAGGCGTTATTTCGAAAAAAGGAAAAGGGGGTAGTTTTCGAATGGAAAGGCTCGAGGTTTACAAATGCGGTCTCTGCGGCAACATCGTGGAGGTTCTGCACGCGGGGGGAGGTCCGCTGACCTGTTGCGGAAACCAGATGGGGCAACTTCGGGAGAACGTCACCGACGCCGCGAAGGAGAAGCACGTTCCCGTTTTTGAAGGAGACGTGGTGAAGGTGGGGAGCGTCGCGCATCCGATGCTGCCTGAGCATTTCATCGAATGGGTGGAAATCGTCGGCGAAAACAAGGTCTGCCGTCGTTTCCTGACGCCGGGGACGGCGCCCGAGGCGGCGTTCGGCTCCTGCGGCGAAGGCGCTTACGCCCGCGAATACTGCAATCTTCACGGGCTGTGGAAAGGCGGAAAATAATCGCCTGAAGCACGTCGATGGGGGAGGCGCTCCGAAAGGCCGGCCTCCATCGACGAGTCGACCAGATCAGGAGGGTGACATGAGTACAGTGGATCCCCAGGCGCTGTTCACTTTCAGTTATGGACTTTATATCGTCAGTACCCTGTGGGAAGACACGATGAACGGGCAGGTCGCCGACGCGGTAATGCAGTTGACGGCCGACCCCATCGCCATTGGAGCGTGTCTTCACAAGGGGAACTACACTGCGGAGCTTTTGGCGAAGAGCAAAAAATTTTCGGTTTCCGTGTTTTCCGAGGAAGTGCCTCTGCCCTTTATCGGCAACTTCGGATTCCGTTCGGGGCGCGAGCACGATAAATTCGCCAAGTGCAACTACAAGGTAACGGAGTTGGGCCTGCCCATCGTCACCGAGTACACCGTGGCGGCCGTGGAAGCCGAGGTCGTGGATATCGTGGACGTCCAAACCCACAGGCTCTTTATCGGCATGGTCAAGAGCGCGCAGGTTCTGGCTGAGGGCAATCCTTTGACCTACGCGGACTACCACAAGATCAAAAAAGGCAAGTCGCACGTCAACGCGCCTTCCTCCGTCTTCAACAGTCTCAAGTAAACAACTCAACAACTCCGTGCAGACCAAAGCTGTCCAACTTCGAGAGGTACCGGCGTCAAGCGGTAAAAACCTCGTCGAAACGGACAGCTTTTTCGTGTTACAAAATCACCGCCGTCAGCTCAAAATTCAGATTCAATTTCGAGAACGTAAAATGTTGACGTGAAATCGACTTCATTCACATTATTTAAGAGAATAGTGACCCCCTGCTTTCATCGTTCGGAGAAAGCAAACAATATTTTATCTATTCCATTAACTGGGTTGGCGACGATTTGCCGATCTCATATCATGAATTCAGACAATTTAAGCTATGGATTTTTTAGCCATATGAAAACGTTTCTTGCGGGGGGCTTTGCGAGGCGGCAATGGAACTGGAGCTATGGACAAAGGATGTTCCTCTGTTTGAGCAATCGGATTATCGAACATTCTCATTCGAATGGCTTTATCAGGCCCCGTTGTCATTGCAAAAAAACTATCCCGCAACCTTGACACTGCCCTGTTTGGCACATCACAGAGCAGGCAGCCCATGAAGCCGGCCTGCCGTTCACTTGCGCGGGATGATTGAAAACGACGGCGAGCACGAAGAAAACTAACGAAAGGAGTGATGAAATGACTATTTACGGCTATGTTCGCGTATCGAGCACAGATCAAAACACCGACCGGCAGATTGACGCGATGAACGGGATAAAAATCCCCGAGGCGCAGATATATACAGATAAGCAAAGCGGTAAGAATTTTGAGCGCCCTCAATATAAAGCCCTGCTGAAAAAACTGAAATCGGGCGACCTGATTTACATCCAAAGCATCGACAGGCTTGGACGGAACTACGACGAAATTCAGAGCCAATGGCGAATCCTTACCAAAGAGCGCGGCGTGGACGTTGCCGTAATCGACATGCCGCTTCTCGATACTCGGAACGGCAAAGATTTGGTCGGGACGTTTCTCGCCGACATCGTGCTTCAAATTTTGTCGTTTGTGGCGCAGAACGAGCGCGAGAACATCAGCAAACGGCAGATCGAAGGCATAGCGGCGGCAAAAACACGGGGCGTCCGCTTTGGCCGCCCTGCCAAAAAGCCCCCTGAAAATTTTCACGAACTCGTCCGGGCATGGAAACGCGGCAAACTGACACTCGAAAAAATTTTAGAGCAGACGGGTCTAAAAGAAGCCACGTTCTACAGGCGCTTGAAGGAACTTCGGCTGTCGAAAAACAAAAAAACTACTATCAAAAGGTGTACTTTTTGATAGCAAGCCGAAATTAAAATTAATTAAAATTGAGGCTTGCTATTTAGGGATAATTGTGATGTAATACTTACCCAAGGAATAGCTATTTTGCTGTTGCTAATGGTTAGCTAGTCAGCAGTAAGGCAACTATCAAAAAGTACACCTTTTG
>JAISWV010000060.1 GCA_031270755.1 Synergistaceae bacterium | reverse complement strand
ATCACCGTATAGGCGGGAACCTCCTCTGGAATACCACTTCTCAACGCGGCGATTCGCGCCACGTTCGGCGCGTCCGCGCTCTGCCTCACCTGCCCAAAGATGACCTCGTCCACGAGATTTGTCTCAATACCCGTCTTGTCCACAAGGGCATTGATCACGATGCTCGCGAGTTCCTCCGCTTGGAGATCCTTCAAAGCGCCGCCCAGTTTTCCGACAGCCGTCCGAACAGCTTCCACCACCACTACTTCACGCATAGGCCCGCCTCCAGGGTTATCGGGATATAACGGCAACGTTCCTCAGCGCCGCCGGTTAACCGGCGGCCGTCAGACCGCCGTCAATGTACAGTACTTGCCCCGTGATAAAATTCGCGGCGGACGACGCAAGGAACACCGCAGCTCCCACCACGTCCTCGACTTTGCCCAGTCGGCCCATGGGGATGTTGCGGGTGTATTGTTCCGCCCGCCCCGGCTCCGCCATGACTTTCTCCATCATCTTCGTCGCTATCAGCACCGGGCCCAGCGCGTTGACCTGAACGTTGTTTTTGGCCAGCTCCGTGGCGATGCTCTTCGTAATCAGATCCACCGCCGCTTTGCTGGAGCAATAGGCGCTGTTCCCCCCGGCGTTGGCGCGGATGCCCCGCACCGATGAAAGATTGATGATTTTACCGCCGCCCTGATCCACCATATACTTGCCGAATACTTTGCAGCACAGCATGACACCCCGGACGTTCACGGTATAAAGCCGGTCCCATTCGGTCATGTCGAACTCCAGCGCCGGCCCTTTGGTGTTGAATCCCTGGGCATTGACGAGAATGTCTACCCGTCCGAAGGACTTCACCACGTTTTCGGCCAAGCCGGCAATGCTGGATTCCTCGGACGCATCGACCTGGAATACCTCCACTCGACCGTTTGCTTGCTTGCGAAGCAAGTCTGCTGCTTCATTCAGGCTGTCCAGGTTCCTGCTGGCGATGCCCACCACCGCCCCGGACTGAAGAAGCCCCCCTGCGATCGCTTTGCCGATACCTCCTGCTCCGCCAACCACCACTGCATACTTCCCGGTAAGATTGAATGGTTCAAACATTGGTTCCCCTCCTTAATAATAATGAACTCGATACATGTTTTCCTAAACAAGTGTTTTCCCTACAGGTGTTTTTTCAGGCCGATGATTTCACGGGCCTCCGCCGCTGTCGCGATCTCCCTGCCGGCCGCTTTCACTATCCCGATGGCCTCCTTGACGAGCTGCGTGTTGGTGGCCAAAGCCCCATTCGCCAGCCGAATATTGTCCTCGAGCCCCACCCGCACTCCGTCGCATCCGGCGGAAAGTCCCGCTAAAATCATGGGAACACTGGTCCTGCCAATGCCGGTAATGGACCACGTGGAACCTTTCTGGATTTTGGGAAGCAGATAAGCGAGACTGTCGATGCTGCCCGGCATCCCCCCAGAGGCTCCAAGCACAAACTGATAATGGAGCGGTTTTTTCAGTATGCCCTTTTTTACGTAATAGTCCACATTTCCAATCATGCCGCCGTCGAAGATTTCACATTCCGGCTTGATATCCAGCTCTTGCACGAGCTCTCCCAATTTTTCCAGAAAAGACGGCGTGTTGAGGAATACAAAACTGTTGGCCCAGTTCATGGTTCCCGGATCGTAGGAACACATTTCCGGCTTCAAGAGAGGCAAATGCCCGATACGCCACTCGTCCGAGAATTTCGAACCGGAAGTGGTCAGGTTGAGAACGATATCCACTCCCGCCTGGGCGATGGCCTCCCGAATCTTGTTGACTACGGAGACGAAAATTTTCGGATCCATGGTGTTAACTTCCGCTTCGTCTCTGATGTGGATATGGGCGACAGCGGCGCCAGCTTTGGCCACGGCCACCACGTCGGCGGCTATCTCATCCGGTGTGACGGGTACGTGAGGGTTTTGCGCCTTCGCCGTACCCGCCCCCGTCAGGGCGCAGGTAATAACCACTTTATTCCCCATTTAAAAAAACCTCCTCTCGATGATTGATGATTGATGATTGATGATTGATGATTGATAACGGTGTTCAAGATCAAACCGGATCGTCCATAAATTTTTTGGCGATCTTGAAAATTTCGAAAAGCTGTTTGTCCCGTTTAGCCAGAAGCGCCTGTTTATCGACACCGGTATAGTCGTAAAAGCCCTTGCCGGATTTGAGGCCCAGTTCCCCCTTTTCGATGTGCCGGGCAAGGACGGCGGGCATGTCCACTTGGGGAGGAAGGGTATAGCTTTTGTTCTTATAGTTGTTCGCGGTCATATCGAGTCCGCCAAAATCGGCCCGTTTGCAGAGACCCAACACGACGGCGCGGGGAATGAAACTGGCCTTCACAGCCTTGTCGATGTCCTCCGGAGTGCAAAAATCGTTGTCGAGCAGATAAAAAACCTCCTGATTCAAGCACATCTGCAACCGGTTGGCGATGTAGCCGCGAATGAATTTTTTCATCAGCACCGGAGTTTTGCCACATTTTTCCAGAAGACCGGCGGTAGCCACGGCATAAGAATCCGGCGCTTCCTCGCTTTTGACGATCTCCACCAGAGGGATGAGCTGAGGCGGCGCGTACCAGTGGGCGATGACCATTTGTTTCAGACGGCGGGGAGGAGCCAGCTCGAATACGTTTAACCCGGAAGTGTTGGATGCGAGAATGACGTCATCACCGATACAGGCGTCCACCTCTTTATAAAGTTGAATTTTCGCGTCTTGATTCTCGACAATGGTTTCCATAACGAAATCTGCGCCTCTAACGGCTTCTTCTACCGTCGGTTTGAAAGCAACTCGTCCATAAACGCCTTCAATTTGGTCTTGGTGCAGCAAACCTTCTTCGGCGAAGGTTGCGATACTGTCACGCAGATTTTTTTCCGCTTTTTCACGGGTTGCCTCGCTGCGAGTCCACATTGTGATCTCGTGTCCGCCCATGGCAAAGGTCTGTGCTATACCTGGCCCCATCGTTCCGGAACCCAGAACGGCGATCCGCTCTATCTTTTTTGCAGCTCCCATGAACTTTCTCCTCCTTATCGTACACAGTTCTTTCTTATCTAAATCAATATCCCAACTTCTTCCATTGGGAATTGCAAAAAGTAATAATCAATTTAGAAGAGATTGGATAAAGTATTTTATTTTTTGTTATAAACTGTAAATACATGTTGTTCGCCTGTAAAATTGCCGGACTAAACTACTAATCTGACACAATTAAATTTTGGTATTATCTTAAATTCAAAACCAATGCAAAGTGATTAAAGGATGATGAAAAGCAAAGTACTGTATTCAAAAATTTAAGTGTATTAAAGCACTATCACCGACTGGAAATCGGTGATTTTAAACTACGCGGCCACTAACGTGGTCACCTTCGACGAGGCTAAAGCCCCGCACGTGTTACTCTTAAAAAAAAGTGGGCCTCTTTTACCAAGCGAAAAAATTCCCGCTTTATAAAACAGGCCCACTTTATTTACAACGCCATAAAATCGTCGCCAAAAGTAAGCTAGTAAATTCCTTATTCATTTTTACTGTCTCTTAATTTTACCTCTATGGGCTTAAATGTCAATACCTCTTTTATCGATTCCGTCCCAAACCGCCCATACAATCGAGCGGGGGAAGTGAAGCGAAATGACGGAGCGAACCAACAATCAACTTGAAAAAGAAAACCGGACCCGCAGGATAACG
>JAISWV010000276.1 GCA_031270755.1 Synergistaceae bacterium | reverse complement strand
ATGAGCTCGACCAGGTTTTTACAGATGGAGAGCCCAAGCCCCGTTCCCTCTATTTTGCGGTTGGCCTCTCTATCGAGCTGGTTGTATTCGGCAAAAATGGTCTCAATGTCTTCTTTTTTGATGCCTATGCCCGTGTCGCTTACGGTAAACGTCAGCCGTACCTTGTCCTCCCGGCGCCTGCAGAAAATCGTCAGCGTGACGGTGCCCTCCAGGGTGTACTTGAAGGCATTCGAAAGGAGGTTGGTGAGAATCTGCTTGATTCTGATCTCGTCGCCGAAGAGCTTGGCGGGCGTATTCGGGTCCACGGCGGTCTCGAAATCGATGGGTTTCGATGCGATGCGCACCACGTTCATGTGGATCGTGTCGCTGATGAGGTTCGCGAAATCGTAACAAGTGGGAAACAGCTCGAACTTCCCCGACTCGATCTTCGACATGTCCAGGATGTCGTTGATGATCCCCAGAAGAGTGGTGCCGGAGGAATAAATTTTCTTGAGGTTGATGCGCGTCTCGGTGGGCAGTTCGTTTCGCAGCTCCACTTCGCTCAAACCAAGGATGGCGTTGAGGGGGGTGCGGATCTCGTGGCTCATGTTGGCGAGAAAAGCCGTCTTGGAACGGACGTTGTTCTCGGCCGCGATTTTGGCCTGGGTCAAAACCGTCACGTCCGCTTGGGCCTTTTCCAGTTCGTCGGCCCGTTCCGCGGCCAAGGCCTCGAGCCTGGCGTTCTGGAGCGCCAGGGCGTCGTACTCCGTTCTGGGGACCGTCGGACGAGCGAGCGGCCTGAGGCACACCAAAGCGAGGCAGAACAGCGCGAGGCAAACTGCCGCCCGGTAGTTCACGAAAGCAGTTCCGGCAATGCCGAGAAATATGCCCAGGGCGATCAGCAGGCGAAATCTTGTTCGTATCGACATATTTATCAATGCAATGACCCCTCCGGAGTCTTTCGATCGCAATACATGTCCCAAACAAAGATTTAAATACGACACATCGAGGGACGCAATAGTAAAACGCGAAAATCGCGAAAAACACTCTCAGGCCGAGGTCCTCTTTTCTCGGAAAGTCCGTTCGTAGAGCATGATCACAAGAGTTGTCGTCACGGTCAGGATGATGGCCAGGGCGTCGGCCTGGGCAATGTCCGAGGACATGTCGGACACCTGGGTGTAGATGACCATGGGCAGGATCTTCACGGCGGTTCCCGTCAGGGCGAAGGCCGTGCCGAAGGCCCCCATGCTCACCGCGAAGAGAAGGGACGAGCCGGACAAGATCGCCGGCCCCAGCATGGGCAGAAGCACTCTGAAAAAAACGATCCCCCGCCCGGCCCCCAAGCTCGTCGCCGCCTCGATGAGGCTCCAGTCGGCGTTGCTCCAGGCCACGGTCATGGTGAGGATCATCCGCGGAACGAGGAAATAGAGATAAGCCACCACCAGCCCCCGCCATGTAAAGAGAAACGCGGAAAACTCCAGGGGGTTGATGTCCACGAAACGCTTCAGAAGCAGGGTGAAAAAGCCGCTGGTCCCCAGCAGAACGATGAAGGCGAAACCCACGACAAGGCCGCTGAACGTCAAGGGCACGGACGTCAAGGCCATCAAGAAACTCTTGTGTCGTCCGCTCTTATGAATGGCATAGGACACGGGAAGCCCGATGAGCGTCCCCAGAAAGGCCGTACTGAACGAAAGAGCCAGGCTGGTGAAAAAGGACTCGCGATAGAGGTTCTTGACGAAAAGAGACGAGTAATTGGCGTGGGAGAGGTTTCCTGCGACGAAAAAACTCTCCCACAGCACCAAAAGCAACGGCCACGCCAGAAAAGCGGCCAAAACGGCCGTCACCGGCAAAAGCAAAAGGTAAAGACGCGCTTTGTTCAAGATTTCGACGGCTTTTGCCCGCGGCGCTCTAGTTTTCTCCCAAGACCTTCGAGCCCCAGAGCCCGGCCAGTTTAGTCTGCACTTCCGCGGCCTTCACCCAGTCCACGTCCTTGACGCGCTCGTAATCCGAGGCGGGCAGGAATTTGTCGGCCACCTCCGCCGGCATCTGGAAGCCCGGAATGATGGGGAGGACGTAGCCTTTGGCGAAAAGCCCCTGGCCTTCGTCCGACATGATGTAGTTCAGCCAGAGCTTGCCGGTGTTGGGGTTAGGTCCGCCTTTGACGAGGCTCATGGCGTAGGGAGAGGCGATGGTGCCCTCGGCAGGGATCACGATGTCGATGGCGTCTCCCAGGCCGGCGATGTACTTGGCGCGGTAGGCGTTGGCGTCGTAGGTGATCCAAATGGGGATCTCGCCCTTCACGAACTTGTCGAACTCCGTGGTCTTTTCGATCATGCGGACATTACCGCTCTGCTGCAGCTTCGCCAGGTACTCGATGCCCGCGTCGGGGTTGTCCAAGTCCCCGCCTTGAGCGTAGGCGCAGGCCAGCACGATGGCGTACCCGATGCCGGCCGTGCGCGGGTCCAAATAAACCACGGATTTCGAGTATTCCGGCTTCAGGAGGTCCGCCCAGCTTTTCGGCGTTTCCTTCACCAGGTTCTTGTTCACCACGAAGGCGATGGTCATTTTATGGACGCAGAACCAGTTTCCGTCCGGGTCTTTGAGAATATCGGGTACTTTGTCGAAGTGGACGGGCTTGAAGGGCTCGGTCACCTCTTTGCCCTGAGCCGCCGCGGCCGAGGGCATGAAGTAATAAGCCGTGTCGCCCTGGGGGTTGTTCCGCTCCTTGTCCAGGCGGACCACCGTGGCGCCGCTTCCCAGGTCGTTGAAGGTGACCTCGATTCCGTAGCGCGCTTCGAACCCGTCAAACAGCGCCTGCCAGTTGGCCCAGGTGGGCCCCGTGTCGTAGCTGTTCACTCCGCCTTCCTTCTTCGCCGCCTCCAGCAGCGCGTTCTCTCCCTCGTAAAGCTCCGCGGCCCAGACCGCCCCCGCCAAACAAAACACTCCCATCACCGTCAGCGCAAGTTTCTTCAGCGTTCCACTCATCGTCACAATCTCCTTTACGTTTGAAATCGGCTCCATAGAGCCGTGAATTCACAAAAGATGGCCGTCCGAACCGTCGAAACACGCCTTCAACGGATCTCCCACGCTCAAAGATTCCCCGGCGGCGCTCAGAAGGTCCATCAGAAGCGTTTCCCCCTCCACGGAAAGAGCCACGCGGGTCAGGGGCCCCAGGAAAACCTTACCCACCACATGCCCCTCCAAAACGTTGGGGCTCTTGGAGTCGAGGCCGGCGGGCACCAGACGCTCCGGCCGCACCGTCATCGTCGCCGGTCCGGGTTTCCGCGCCGTCTCCACGGCGAAAACGCGGCCGTTCCAGGTAAATCGCCCTCCGCCCTCGTACACCCCGCGTAGGATGTTGTTGACTCCGATGAAGTCCGCGGCGAACTCCGAGGCGGGCGCGGCGTAAAGCTCCGCTGGAGTTCCCACTTGCTCCAGCGCGCCGCCTCGCATCAAGGCCACTCGGTCGGAGATGGAAAGGGCCTCCTCCTGGTCGTGGGTCACGTAGATGGTGGTGATGCCGCTGTCGCGTTGGATACGTTTGATCTCGAACCGGAGGGTGTTGCGGACCTTGGCGTCCAGGGCAGACAAGGGCTCGTCCAGGAGCAGCACCCGAGGCTCGATGCCCAGGGCGCGGGCCAGGGCAATGCGCTGCTGTTGTCCGCCGGAAAGCTGTCGGGGATAGGCCTCAGCCCGGTCTCCCATCCCCACCATTTCCAGAAGCGCCGTAGCCTTGCTCTCGATCTTGGTTTTCGGCCACTTCTGGGCTTTCATGCCGAAAGCCACGTTTTCGTAGGCCGTCATGTTGGGGAACAGTGCGTAGTTCTGGAAGACGATGCCCACACGGCGCTCCCGCACCGGCACCCCCTTCATGGATTCGCCCCCAATCCGCACGTCCCCGGAGTCGGGGACTGCGAAGCCCGAGATCATGCGCAGCATCGTCGTCTTCCCGCAGCCGGAGGGTCCTACCACGGACAAAAACTCTCCTTCTTTCACCGCCAAAGAGACGTCGCGGACGGCGGTGGTGTTTCCGTACACCTTGCTCACGCCAGTCAATTCCACGCCGTTCTTCAAGGCATTCATGAGGAAGGCCCCTCCAGCGCCGCGGTCACAGCCTCCAGCGGGGTGGCGGCGTACACCATGACGGAGGGCTCGCCTTTTTCGTTCTGAATCTGCCACGTGCGGAGCCCCACCACGCGCTTGCCCTGCCGCATGGCGAACCCCAGCTCGGAAAGGGTTCCATAGGCCCCGCCTATGGAGATGACGGCCTGTCCCGCGGAGGCGACGGCCACGTTGCGCACCTCGCCCAGCCCCGTCACCAACGGGATCGAGACGTAGGGATTGGCCTCGGAAAGCGCGTTCGGCAGCAGTCCGATGGAAATGCCGCCTCCCTCCGCCGCCCCTCGGCAGACGCCCTCCATGACTCCTCCCCGCCCGCCGCAGACCACGATGCAGTCTCTTTCCGCCAGCAGGCGCCCCGTCTCCTTCGCCAGTTCGTAAAGCTCAGACGAGGCCGTCGAGGTCCCGATCACGCTGACGATTCTCCTGCCCTTCAATTTTTCTCCCAATTTATCGTCCATTTCGCCGCTCATCCTTCATTGAATCTGCTATATAAATCTGCTTCTGTCATCCGCACAGCCAACCGAGCAAGCGATAGCCCCGCGCTCAACTGCCCACGATTTCTCCGGAAAAGGAACGGCCCAGCAAAGTCAGCCCCACCAGGGACAAGAGGCTTGTCAAGATCAAAAGCGTCGTGGCGGCGCAGGCGAAGCCCGTGGAAACGTAAAATGCCTGATAGAGGACGACGGGGAAGGTTTGAGACCTGGACCCCGTGACCATGACGGCGAGCTGAAACTCGCCCAGAGACATGGCGAAGGTCATCAGAGCGCCGGACACGACCCCCGGCAGCAGGTTGGGAATCAGCACCCGGCGGATCGTTGTCCCCAAAGAGGCTCCCAGGGAGACGCAGGCCTCCTCCAGCGTGCTCCAGCGGATCATTTCGATATTTGCCATTAAAGGCCGCATCATAAAGGGCAGCGTGTAAACGATGTGGGCCCCCAGCAGAAGCTGCCAGGTGCCCACCAGGGAAAAGCCCTTCCAGTTGTAGGCTT
>JAISWV010000401.1 GCA_031270755.1 Synergistaceae bacterium | reverse complement strand
AATGGGCAGGCGGTCCCCGGAAAAAGACAGGCGGGTGGAGTGAGAAGCGTTGTAGCTGTCGAGCCACGCGCCGTCGATATAGCGCTCGTTTTTGCCGATTAGAAGCACTTCGTCTCCGGTGACGACGGCCTTTTCCATTAAAAGGTGAACGAAGGAAAGATAGTCGTCGCGGGGCAGCTCCGTCAGCTTGCGCAGTGCTCCTTCGAAGGCTTCGCCGATCAGGCGCTGCTTGACGCCCAGGTCCACTTTGTTGGCGTCAAGCCCGGCCACGATCTGCCGCCGTTTGAGAATCTCCGGCTCCTCCTTGGCGAAGCGCTCCTTGTAGGAGGACTGGACGGCTTTGACCTCGCTGTCGGCCTGTTTGATCACGGCCGAGACCCGAGTGTCGTTCTCGGCCTCGATGGCTTTGATTTGGGCTTGGGCTTCCGCGTTTATTTTCGCTTTGATATCGGCCAGCGACATGAAACACCACCCGCCTTAGCCGAGCTGGACTCCGAACATAAGCAAGAGTATGCTCGTAAGGAGAGACAGCACTGCGTATGTTTCGACCATGGCCGGCAGAACGAGGGCCTTACCCACGGCATCGGGTTTCTTGGAGATCATCTGAATGGCAGCCGCCGACGCTTTCCCTTGAGAAATGGCCGAAAACCAGCAAGCCAGCGCGACGGGCATACAAGCCGCGAAAACCATCAAACCTTGAAGCCAGGAAACGACAAGGGGAGTGCCAAACATATTCAGTTTGGTCATAACCATAAAAACGATGATGAAACCGTAAAAACCTTGAGTTCCAGGCAGCGCCTGCAGCATAAGGCACTTGACGAACTTGTCGGGATCTTCGGACATGACGCCGGCGGCGCTCTCCCCCGCGATACCGACTCCGATAGCCGACCCCACTCCCGCCAATCCGCCGGCAAGAGCCGCGCCAAACAATGCCAGAGCAAGTCCCAGTAATTCCATAATTTTCAAGCACTCCTTTCATAATTTAAAAGCATGGGGAAGTTCCGTAACCGTTCAAATTCAGGGGGCGGAGCGCGTTCCACACCGGTTCGCCGCTTATGGCCCCCGCCCTCCCCTTAAATCTCATCGAAAACTTCCACGTACTGCGTTTGAAATTTCAGAGGGGTGAAATTGACTCCGTCACCCGTGTAGAATTTGCTGAAGAACTCCACGTATTGAAGTCGCATGGCGTGTACGAACGCGCCCAGCAAGTTGATGGCGAGGCTGAACACGTGACCTCCCAGGATGAGCAAAATGGCCAGGAGCCAGCCTATGAAGGGAACCCCCACGATCATCTTGCCCAGCAGGTTGATGACCGACCCGATGACCGCCGACCCCAACCCCAGGGCCAGAAGGCGGCTGTAGCTCAAGATATCCCCCAAATACGCGGTGCTGCCGTAAAGAGCGTACAGACCCAATCCCACCTTCAGGAAGACGTTCTTTTCCCCTCTTCCCGCGTACCAGAATATGAGCCCCGTTCCCGCGGCCGCCATGACCACGCCTATTATGTAGAGGAAGGAAGGCAGTTTGCCCGCGCTTCCTCCGCCCACCAGAAGAAGCCCCAGCACGAAAAGGATCCACGATATTTTGCCCCCCGCGGCGTCGGCGTAGTTGCCCCTGCGAAATTCGTCGTAAGCGGCGACGCCCAATCCGAACATCAGGTGAACGACGCCCAACAAGAGGGCAATTCCCAAAATCGTCACGGGGTCCTTCAGCGGGTCCACCAGGAGCAGCGCATCTTTCAGGGGCCGCAGGAAAGCCATGAAGGGAAAGGAATCGATAAAATCCCCAAAAAAGCTCCCCGTGACGAGCCCGTAAAGGAAAGTGGCCGCTGCGCCCGCGCAGAACAGATTCATGAAATTCTTGGTGCCGGATGGAATTTTGCGGTACTTCCTGAAGAGCATCCACAAAACCGAGGCGATTACAATGGCGTACCCCGCGTCTCCCAGGCACATTCCGAAAAACAGGAAAAAAAACGGAGCCATGGAAGAAGTCGGGTCCCGCTGGCCGTAAACGGGAGGCGAATACAGGTTGGTGAGGACCTCCGCGGGTCTGTTGAAGGCGTTGTTTTTCAAGAGGGTGGGAGGGTGGTCCTCCTCCGTGGGGTCGGAAGCGATGAAGGCCACGGCGGGCCCCACGGCCTCCACCTGTTTTCGCAGGGCCGGCACGGCCTCCGCGGGAACCCAGAAACACGTCTTGACCGTGCTGCCGGTGGCGGCACTGGTGGCGAGGGCGTGATAGCGGTCGCGGAGGATTCTCCAGTAGTCGGACATTCCTTGAAGCGCGGGCATCCACTCGTCGGCCGTTCGTGCCAAACCTTGCAGGATTGCGGACTCTTCGTGTTCGCATTCGACGAGCCGGTCGGAGATCTTCGAGGCCTCCCCGGCGGCGGTTTCGGAGATATGTACGGGCAGGTCCACGAAGGTCATGCCGTCCTTCGCGCAAAGCTCCAGGATCTCCTGTTCCCGCGCCCGCACGTAGAGAAGCACCACCCACACGTCTTTGTCCTTGGTTTTTTGGGGCGCGACGAAGAGCTCCGTTTCGTCCGAATAAGCCGCCAGGTCCTCCCTGAAGACATCCAGCTGGGCGATGGAAAACGTCCCTAAAACGCCCTTCAACGTCTGGGTTCCTTCCCTCAAAACGGAGAGGGGGTAAGGAAAATCCTTTATGTTGGAAAGGACCCCGGCGGTCACTTTGAGCTGCGAAATTTCGATTCGCAGTTCGTTCAGCTTCGACTCCGTCGTCTTCACGGACGAAGCCAATTCCTTCAAATCCGTTTCCTGCGCTAGTTCGCCCAATTCGTCCAAGGAGAAAACCGGTTTTTCCCCCAGCATTCGGCCGATGGACGACACCGGGTCCGTGTAGTGGCTCCCCAGTGCCCGGAACAAGTACCGCAAATGAGCTTCTTGCCCCTCGCATACCGCCAGCTGGGCTTGGGCCTCCATCAGTCGGGCGTCGGGCTCGTCCTCGGATTCGATGATCTGACACACGCCGCTGCGCTGGACGATTCGCGCCACGTTTTCTTGAAGGGACTTATGATAATAAAGCTCCGCTTTTTTGAGTTCAGCTACGCCCATATTTCGCCATCACCTCTTCCGTTATCCACGCCGCCGCAGTTGAGACTTTTTCTTTGTGCTTCGCGTAAAAAGCTTTAGCGGCTGTTTCTCGGTCGGATATAATGCTTCGCGCCTTCGCTTCGGCCGTTCGTTCGGCCATTTGAATTTGTTCGCGAAACTCCTTCGTCGCCGACTGTTTCGCTTCTTTGACGGTGTTTTCCGCGTCCGCCACGGCTTTGTTCAATTTTTTAATCGCGTCGGCTTTCGCGTCTTGAATGTTTTTCGCCGATTTTTCCTCCGCGGCCTTGATCTCGTCAATAAGATCCGCCATTCTTGAATCCACCTCCTTCCTGAATTGAAAACTCAGGGGAGCAAGGCTCGCTCAGCCCTCGCTGGCCCCCCCGAGACCCCCCAGTCGAAAACTTTTCGAGTGTACGGAATTTTCACTCTCAGTATTATCTCACCCTCATTGGCGAAATCAAGGTCTCGCTGCTATACCGCTCTTTCGCGAAAAGGCCGCGTGCAAACAAAAAAAGCGGCGCCGTAAAGGGCCGCCTTCAAAAACACAAATCTTTGCAAACCCTACTTTCTTCTCCTGCTGCCTTTGACTGCCAAGACTTTTTCTTTCAGATCTTTACCGGGGCGGAATACAGGAACCTTCTTCGCGGGAATTTTGACGATCTTCGTGGGGTCTTGGGGATTACGACCCTCGCGCGCCGCGCGATCTTTCACCTCGAACACGCCAAAACCGACAAATGTGCACTTCTCGCCCTTGGCAAGGGCTCCTTCGATGGAACTGAAAACTTCTTCGACGACCGGAGTGACCTCCTTCTTCTTTACACCCAGTTTTTCAGCGATTCCATCAATAAGTTCGGCCTTTGTCACCACTTACACCTCCATGAAAAGATTTTCCTGCATTCTAACAGCCTTTATTAATTATGCAAGCCTTTTTCGAGTCATCCGAGAGGGATTTATCAACATAATTGCAAAAATAATTCAAAAGTCCTATTTACCAAAGTCTTATTGCTCATAGGTTTTAAGAAGAATTTTAATAAGAAACATGATTTTTGAAGGAAAATATGGTGCTCCAAACGGGATTTCAGGTATCCTATACGGAGGCACGGAAGTTTTTTGTATATTTCGAGGAGGTAAGTCAATGCTGGACATTAAGCTGTTGAGGACGACACCGGAGCTCGTCAAAG
>JAISWV010000259.1 GCA_031270755.1 Synergistaceae bacterium | reverse complement strand
GCCCGTGACGGTGGGCACCACCACGGGTAGCGAGTACAGCGCGGCGGCGATAACGAACCCCGGCCTGTTGACGAACCCGGATCAGTTCGGCCCTGGCGGAACGGCCTATGTGGGACCGGAGTTGTACTACGCCTGGGGTGTTCCCACAGGTGTGAAGGCCAGGTTCAGGACACTCACGGGCGAAGCGGAGGTCACGAAGAACGACGAGGTGGAGATATTCACGCTTTTCGCCCCGGAGGGCACGGGGAAGAACTACCTGGAGAAATTTCCCTACGACGGCATCGGGGGAAAGTTCAACCCCTCCGCCGGAACCAACAGCGTGAGAAATTGGCTGCTCTTTCCCACTCTGCGGCTTCCCATGCTGGCGGAAGGCTGGACAACGGCGGCGAGTCAGGACGTGCTGACGACACGGGTGGCGCCGGAGAGCGTGAAAGACGTAAAAGGCACGGTGATGGGGCTGGACGAGATTCACCTGCTCCAGGCGGCGCGCCTTTTCCGAAACGACCAAAACGAGTTGGTGAGGGTCGTCTTCGACACGGAGTCGTCCTTCGTGTCCGACGTCTTGGCGCGCAACGTGGTGGGCCTGCATTTCACCTACAACCCGGCTTCGCGCCTCTTGACCATGTACATGGCCGCCAGAGGGGCGGAAGCGGACGGGGTGGGGCACAGCCGGGGACAGCCAAAAACCTGGCCCTCTTGGCTGCCTCCCATAGCTTCCCACGACCTGCGCCACCGGATCTTGACAAAAAATTTGACCTGGAGGATAAGAAATTGACTGGGGATACTGTTTCTGTGTTGGGTCAAGGCAGGGGTTCGTCTGTAAAGGGCGTTTCGGCGGGAACCGCGCGGCGGTCGAGCGAGCTCCGCCCCCCTGAGTTTGAATTGAAGGCGCGCAAAGGCGTGGCTTTGGTGCTGGCTCTGGCGGTAGTGGTGGTGGGGGGAGTGATCATCGGCCTGACCTTCGACTTCGTCTATGGCTTCTCCTGGATCTCCACCGAGCAGAGAGGGAGCTACGTGGACCACACGACGGTCTTGAGCGCCATTCAGGCCAAGATAGCCCAGATAATCGACGACAACAAAACCGCGGGCAAGACGATGCACGTTCCGGCCCTGGGCTACGACAGCGGCACCACTCCAGCGAATGGAAGCCTGGTTCTGGCCCAGCTGCGCTTCGGCGAACCCTGGAGCGAAGAAATATCGGGCACTCAGCGTGTGGTGACGGAGGTCTTCGACATGCACTTCATGCCGGAGTGGGTGAATTACGACATTCTCCGCAGCAACCCGGACGAAATGAAGGATTTCCCACCCGTTTTTCACATGGCGGGGGTGGCGGGGTCGGGGGGATTAAAGAACGTGGGCGACCACACAGGACCCGGAGCCGGCACCGGCGTTTCCAGCGGCGGAGAAGAACTGGACCCGGACAGCTACGGCGCGTACCTGATTCGCGTGCGGCTTTACGACCATCAGGGCAAACTGCTTCGGACCGCCGAGGAGGCCTTTGTCCAAATACTGTCCAGATCATAAATCGAGAGGTGACGAAAATGCGAAAGAAGATCATTGTGTTTCTGGCCCTGTTGGCCTGTCTTTTTCTTCAGCCGGCGGCGGCCGCCGCTACTTTGGAGTTCAAGACGTTCACGGTGGGTCCCAGCGGAGACTACCCCCTGGAGGACGCGATTCTCAAGAACGTGGAGCCCAACGTGCTCTTTTATCTGGACGTGAGCGGCAACATGACCATGTCCATGAAGGGGCAGAGGCCTATCGAAAGCTACACCCTGTACCCGGATATGGCCAACGCGAACACGCGCATCGAGATGCTGAAACAGGACACTTTCGGCATGGGGGGGCGTCCCATCAGAAACGCCTCGGGAACGGAAGGAGACGGCATTTACCTGCGCTGGGGCCGCGACCTGGACGCGACCAACAACGTCATCGGGGATATTGACTGCTACTATAGCCTGGACCCCGGCAAGCCCTATCTTCTGACGTTCAAGAACCGTACCTTCGCCGAGTGGAACGGTAAGGGATCGCCTCCCACGGGTTTTCCACAAACTTTGGTTCCCTATCTGCCCGCCAGGGACGCCCAGGGGAACATCACCCAATTGAAAGGTTCCGTTCCGAAGGCCCTGGCGGAGCAGCATCTGGTCCCCAACGACAGCAAAGCGTACAAGCTGAAGGTGGTGTTGTCGAGAATCCTGTCTCCCAGCGCGGACGACCGGAACCAGGAGATCCTCTCCCGGATGCGCATGGGGGTCGCGACGACCTTTTACGAGAAGAACATCACCTCGGGCACATCGTCATCGATCGCCATGAAAAGAGCCCCTTACAAGTACACGAGCGGAAATGTGGACTATTTTTACCAATCGAACACGAAGAGGTATTATCTTTACCACAAAGGACCGGCTGGTCCGTATGGGCCGTATAACTTGAGCGGAACGTATGGGTGGTTTGACGTGCCCGACGACAGCGGCATTGCCGCTCAGGGCAGCGGCGTGTATAATTCCGCCTACGTCAAAGAGCCCTACGTGACCCTGACCGGCGGGATTTATGGAAGCGGCGCGGCCTACATGCGGTCCATCCTGCACGTGCCCTTCGACTTCATGTACAGCAAGTCGGGCTCGTCGTACCTTCCCACGTCCAGCCTCGCCACCTTCCGGGAGCTGATCGACGGCGTGGACCAGGTCGCCTGGGATACACCCCTCACCAGCGGCATCCTCAACGACGAGTTCACCATCTCCTCCATACCGGGGAGCGCGGAAGATCTGATCTACGACACCCCCGCCGCCGCCACCAGACCTGTCCACCACGCCTCGGGGGCCGAGGGGAACCGAACCGTCAACTCCAATAACGTTAGCTACAGAGGGGTGGTCATGAGGCGCATGCGCAACGCCGAGGGCCTCATGACCGGTACGGTGGTGGGGACCCTGCGCGACTTTTTCCACCCCAAAACTTCACTGTCCTACAATGTGGGGCAAACCAACGGAACAGGCGACACCCGGGGCTATTTCCCCGTCACGGGCTCCTGTCAGGGCAACTGGATCATCTACTTCACCTGCGGCAACGAGACCAAGCCTGGCTGGAGCGTCAACGACACGGGCTCCATGATGCACAGCCTGCAGCGGATATTCCTGGAGTCGAAAACGATGAGGGGCCGCAACTGGAACGGGTCGCAATGGGTGGAGAAGACCTTCGAGATGGACCATCCCATTCGCACCATCGTCGTGGGCCTGATCACCACGGAGGGCATGGAGAACGACGGCGATCCCTACACCTCCGACGAGCCGTCCGACTCCACGGCCAAACGCCTCCGCAAGGCCATGAGGCGCATGGCCCACGCGGGCCAGCCCAAGGACAACAACGGAACGCCGGACATAACCGTGGAACCCATCTTCGCGGACGACGTGCCCAGCTTGGTGGAAAAACTGCAGTCCGTCCTGGCGGCCATCCGAACCGAGCGCCTGGCGGGGGGCGCGCCCCGCCTCATGCTGGAAGACGAGAAGGAGAAAAACGGCGACCTGGCGCTTTTCGCCTCGTCCTACACTTTGGACAGCCTGAGGCAGTGGGGTAGCGCTTTCGCACGCTACACACTCCCCAAGGACCAGACCAACTCGGTGCTGAAGTGGGACGCCGGTAAACAAATGGAGAACGACACGGAGCGGCAAAACAAAACCTACACGGCCGAGGCCCCGATGGATGTCGACGGAGGCACAAACACTGTCCTTATAGATACTCTCGCGAACTTCGGCTCCTTGACCGGCGCCCCGCCCGGCGATGCCCAAAGATTCAAGAACTGGCTCATAAAGTACGCCAACGCCAACGGAATTCAAAATGAAAACGGGATTCTGGGCAACATGGAGCATTCCGTCTACTTGACCGTGGGCGAACCGGCTTTAAGCGGGATCGACAAGGACAGGCCCTGGCGCATTTACATCCAGACCAACCGAGGGGTTCTGCATTCCTTGGACTACGATACCGGCTTGGAGCAGTGGGCTTTCATTCCCCCCAATATCCTCCAGAACCGCCTGAGACACCAGAAGTTTCAGGATAACGTTTGGATGGGCGGCGACGGGGTGAACAGCCGGTCGTCCCAGCCTCTGATGCTGCTGGACGGACTTCTGTCCGCCCACGACATCACCCTCGGCTCCACGCCCGCGACCTACATGACAGGGTCCCTGGGATGGGCCGGCAATGGCCTTTACATGATGAACGTCACGAACCCGGCCAACGCGAAACCTCAATTTGTCTGGGCCATCGACAACGACCGCTACGAAACGCCGAAAAGCGGCTCCGTCCACCGCTGGGGCAACGCGTTTGCCGACTACGACAAATTTTACAAAGGCTACGAGGACCTGGGGCTGACCATCGTCGCACCCGAGCTGAAGGGAGTGAAGAAGAAGCTGCCCAACGGTGAATTCGACGAATTCCGATACGTGGGCGTCGTCCCCGGCGGGTTGGGGTACAACCTGAACGATTCCCAAGGGAGGGCGTTTTACATTTTCGAGCCCGCCGACGGATCGATCATCAAAAAAATCACGACGGCGAACGGTTACGCCGGCCCCGCGGGTTCGACCCTGGGGATGGGGATCACACCGGCTCACTACCTTTATGAGGACGAAACGACAAAACTTCACGCCAAGGAGTTCTTTACGGGGGACAGCGAGGGCAACGTCCTGTACTGCGACCTGACCTACGCCGCCGAGGACTGGAAGCTCAAAAGTATTTTCCGCCTGCGCGCCGCCGGAGACAAGCCCATAGCCCTTCCCGTCGGCTACTTGGTCCTTGGAAGCAGCGCGGGAACCAACCAGTGGCTCTTTTGCGGCACCGCCGACATCACGGCCCCGGGGCAAGTCCCGCTCACCATGCCGTCGGGGGAGATAGTCAACCAGCAGAGGGGGATCCGCAACGACGAGCAGTACATTTTCGGGTTGCACATGAAAAATCCGAAAGCGGGAGTGAAGACAGACCTCTCCTACCCGACCGGGAGCATATCGGCTCCCGTGACCCTCGGCGACTTGACGTCGTTCAAGTACCTGAAAACCACACCGGCGATCATTCCCGCCTGGTCCGGGGAGGTATCCGAGGACCAGCCGCCGGTGGGCCCGGACGGCTGGAAACTGCGCCTGCGCCCGAAGGTCAACGACCAACACCAGCCGACGGAGGCGGAGTACGTCACGACCGAGCCCTTTTACCAGTATGGCGTTCTCTACGTCGCCACCTTCATTCCGTTTACCGAGCTGCCCACGGACCAGGAGCGGTGCAAGGACATCGGGTACGGCAAACTGTACGCCCTGGACCCGGATACGGGGGAGTCGATGTGGCAGGGAGGCCAGGCCTACGTATTCAAGAACATCAAGATCGTGGGGATGTCCGGCGCGCGGGGCAACCTTTTTATGGGCGTCAAGGCGTTGAGACCGGGAGCGCTGGATGCGTTCGGCCAGTACGAGGAGACGAAAGACTTCGTGACCCACGCGGAAAACTCCATCGTGGAGACTAAAAGCGCGGCCAAAAGCAAGTATGCGACCGTGCCCGGCATTGAGCCGGAGATTCCGCATCTGCAGTATTGGAGGGAGGCTTTTTAAATGCAAAAAATGTTTTCGCTTTCGCTTTTGTGTGTACTGCTGTTCGCGCCGGCCGCATCCGCCGGCGAGGCGCCGATGAATGAGTTGGTGACTGACGCCGCGGAGCTCTTCACGATCACGATCACCCTGCTGGACCTGGAGGCGCGGAAAGATAGCGTTCCCCTTATGACCGCGAAACTTCCGGAAGGGCAAACCATCACCCTCGAGGCGGCGGAGCACTGCCGTTTTATCGGCGACAGGGGACGGCCTCTTTCCCCCGCCGACTTCGCCAAGCTCTACAGGGGAAAGAAAGTCACCATCGACTTCACGGAGCACGGACCGCAACTTTACGTCATGGAGGGGTGCCGCGCGGGAACCAAATAATTCGTAAAAATTCGGACAGGTAACGACCTATCTGGAGGAGTGTCGGGCAGCTAATGAAATGATATTACGCGGGGAAGTCCTTGTACTGCAAGGCTTTCTCGCGGCAAAATCATTGGAGAAACGGCACTCCCCTTTATTACTTTTTCATGCCGCCGGGAGGCTGGCTGCCCCCCGGAGCCCTTGGTTTTCGGGAAACTCTGGAGGTGGCGGGGAAAAATGACATTCCCGTCATAGTGGACGCGGCGGCGCAGGTACCGCCGGGGTGCAAATTTTCCAATCGCTGCCCTTTCTGCGAAAACCGCTGCAGGACCGAGGAACCTCCGCTTCTCGAAATCGGGGGGCTTTCGGTTCCGAAAGGGACAACGTGCGATGCTGGCAGTTTCGTGGGAACGTAAAGGGAGGGAGCGCGCTTTGAGCGGGACATTGTTGATCGGGTCGAACGGGTCGAACAAAACGCTGACGGGGCAGGCGCTCTTGCAAGTGCGGAACCTGAAAAAACACTTTCCGGTCAAGGGAGGAGTTTTGCGCCGGACGCGGAACCTGATTCGAGCCGTGGACGACGTGACGTTCTCGATAGCCGAAGGCGAGACCCTGGGGGTGGTGGGGGAGTCTGGCTGCGGCAAGTCGACGTCCGGAAGGGTCATTTTGCGTCTGACGCCGGCCACGTCCGGAAGCGTCCTCTTTCGCGGACAAGGCGCCGAAGCCGTTGGGGCCTTATTCCCAGGGACTGGTCGTCGGCAGCAGGATCTACGTCGCAGGGGAAGGCCCCAAGAACCCTGAAACAAACACTACGCCCGAGGGAATCGAAGCCCAGACCCGTCAGGTAATGACAAACCTGAAGAACATTCTGGAGGCTGGCGGGGCTGCCATGGACAACGTCGTCAAGAGCACGGTGCATCTGGCCAACTTGGACGATTTCGAGAAATTCAACGGCGTGTACAAAGAATTTTTCACCCCTCCCTATCCCGTCTGCACCACCGTCGGCAGCGCTCTTCTGGGGGGCATACTGGTCGAGATAGACGTGATTGCCGAACTGTAACCGTTTGCCTTCGCTCAAAAATTTGACAGAAGAACAATCTCCGATATAATTGCAATGATCGAGCAAGTGCGGAGAAGTGGCCGAGTGGTCGAAGGCGGTTGACTCGAAATCAACTGAGCGGGTAACTGCTCCGTGAGTTCGAATCTCACCTTCTCCGCCAGTTATATACTCAAATAACTCCAAAACAGCGCGAAAACCCGGTTGTATGCCGGGTTTTTTGATTCTTATCTTCCAATCTTATACATTCAAATATGCTATATCTATGCACAAATGGTACACATAGCGGGCACATTCAAAAGAGAAAATTTTTTGTGTACCTCAAGCGCAACTCTTTACCTGAACGTAACTTAGCTTGAAACTTGTGCTCGCAAAAGGAGGTTTTGAACGTGAAGTTGAACGACCGACAGGTAGCGGCCCTCAAACCTGAAGAGAAACGTTACATGAGATGTGTTGACGATGGCTTGGGGCTTTACATTGAAGTCATGGTTTCGGGTACCAAGTATTGGCGAATGCGCTACAGGAAGGGGAAGAAAGAAGAAAAGCTCACTTTGGGGAAATATCCGATCCTCAGTTTGGCCGATGCTCGGGATATGTGTATCGAGGCCAGACGGCACGCGACACATAATGGAGGAACGCCGAGAGATATAGTCTGCCCTCCTGTGTCTGCTACATTTTGGGAATTAGCCGAAAAATGGTACACACAGAATGCCGGTGCTTGGTCTAAAAGCCATACTACGGATGTTCGGCACAAGTTAGACACTTACCTTTTGCCTCAGCTTGGAGATAAGCCGATAGCCTCGATAACAGTTCAAGACCTGATCGGCACTTTCAGGCCGATGATTTTGCAGGACATATTGCCTCAATGGATAAAGCCCGTATCATTGCGGGACAGGTTCTCCAATTTGCGCTCTCGCTTGGAGAAGTGACGCACAATGTGGGATTGGATCTGAAAGGATTGTTGCCTTCCTCAAGGACAAAACAACATTTTGCGTCTTTGACAGTACCGTCAGACGTAGCGCGTTTAATGCGGGCGATAAAAGGATATCAGGGGACGGTAGTTGTTCGGGTTGCTTTGTTGTTTTCGGCTTATACATTTCAGCGGCCGGGAGAAGTTCGGCGTGGCGAGTGGTCGGAGTTTGACTTGACTGAGAATTTGTGGCGACTGCCGGCAGAGAAAATGGGCACTGCTACCGCAGTCAAGCATATACCCGATTTCTTTTTTTCTTTTGAGGCGGGGCGCTGAAAAAGCGCAGAGGCGGCAAATGTCCTGTCCAGGTGTTGCTTGCCGCCTCTGCCGTACCCTCGATCGAACGGTTAGCCTTGAGGGATGTAATAGGGCATCGCCCCGGTCAAGATCAGGATGGCGACGAAGATGACGAACACCCCTATCGCCCATTTCGCCGACTCTCTCTGCCATTGCCCCATGTCCAGGTCGATCAGTTTCAGCAGAAGATAGATGAACGCCACCAGCGGGCTCAACAAATGGAACGCCTGCCCCATCAGAGAGGCCAAGGCCATCTGCATGGGCGTGAAGCCGTAAGAGTATCCCGTCTCGGCCAGCACAGGCAGTACCCCGTAGTAAAATGCGTCGTTGGAGAGGAAGAACGTCCCCGGAGCGGACAGGGCGGCCACCACAAGGCCCCAGTATCCGCCCCAGCTCTTCGGGATAATGGTGGCGAGGCTCTCGGTTATGGCCTTGGACATGCCGGTTCCCGTGAAAAGCCCCATGAAGAGGCCCGCCGCGAACACCAGGATGACCACCTGCACCGCGTCGCCCGCGTTGTCGGCGATGCGGCGGCTCTGTTCCTTGAGGTTGGGATAGTTGATCAGGAGCGCCAGCACCGTGCCCGTCATAAACAGAAACGCCGGCGGGAAGAGGTCGCTGACCAGGAGAATCAGCAAAATGACGGTCATGGCCGCGTTGATCCAGATGTTTTTGGGGCGGCGCAGTTCCAGGACCTCCGGGTCGGAGACCTGGGTGAGCTGGTCGATGGTCTCCTTGGAGAGGGTCGTGATACCGAGGCGTTTTCGCTCCTGCCGGCCCAGGTAATAACCGACCCCCACCATGTACAATGCGGCGGCCAGCATTCCGGGCCAGAGGTAGTGAAGGATGTTGCCCTCGATCTTGAGAACGCTGATGGCTCGGGCGGTGGGGCCGCCCCAGGGCAGCAGGTTCATGATCGTGTTCTGCAGGATCAGCAGCACGCCCAGGTTCATCATCTTGAGTCCGAGCTTTTTATAGATGGGGATGAAGGCGGCGCAGCATATCATGGTGGTCGTGGTGCCGTCGCCGTTCAAGGAGACCGCGGCCGCGACGATGGACGTGGCCACCAGAATCCTGGCCGGGTCCCCTTTGGCGAACTGTATCATGGTCTTGGTGACCGGGTCGAACAAGCCGGCGTTCAGCATCAGAGCGAAATACAGAATGGCGAAGAGCAGCATGATCCCCGTGACCGAGGTTGTCTTGATGCCGTCGATGGCGAATTTCCCCAGCTCGTTGCTGGAGGCCCCGGCGAGCACGGCGATAACCGAAAATACGAGAGGAATGAAAACCAGAGTGGTAAGCGGAGACATTTTTTTTGTCATAATGACGTACATGAAAACGACAAGCATTGCGTAGGCGATGATTGTGATGGACACTATAAATTCCTCCTGTCGACCCCAAAAAAGACTGGCCAAAGCTCAGTGGGCAGAGCCCGTCGCGGCGATTTGCGCGGGCTTCCCCGAGATTCCTTCATTGTTTCGTCCGCTTTTGAAAACATCCTGAACCTCACGCGCCTTGACCAGCCTCACCCCTCTTCAATTTATCCCGCGGGCCGCCGGGACGGAATCAAGAAAGACCACGGACGAAAGGATATCCGCGCTGCCCCCCGGACTCAAGTTTTTTTCGACGAAAACTTTCTCCGCCAAACGGATCGTTTCTTGCCCTTTCGCGGTCGAGAGCCCTCCGTTCGAAAGGATCGATTCGGCCAATTTCCGCGCGGTCTCCACTCCTTCCAGGCCGCCGCGCGCCCAGAGGGCGGTGTCGCCGTTGCGGGCGACAATGTGGAAAAGCGTGTCTACGAGTGCCTCGTCAAAAGACATGAAGGCCCGGCGTTCGTTTAAAAAAGAAAGAGCGGAGAGCGTCAAAGGATAACCGCCCTCCACCTCGCCCCGCGCTCCCGTGAACCCCTGGGTCAGGTAGGCGCGTTCCCCCGCCGTGAGCTTCGATGGCCGCCCGCGGGTTAGAGGCAGCAGTTCCCGCTCCACGACCCCTTGAACGAAGGCCCCGGCCGTTCGCGCCAGCCCTCGGGGCGACAATTTTTTATTGACTTTATCCGTTTCGCCGGGATCGTTTTGAAGACGCCCCAAGGCGGCGCACAGAAAGCCCAAGAGATAGATCGCCCCTTTGTGCGTGTTGACGCCCTTCGTGGCGCGGTACATGTCCGCCTCTCCCGCGAGACCGGCTCTTCGCAGGGCG
>JAISWV010000239.1 GCA_031270755.1 Synergistaceae bacterium | reverse complement strand
CCATCTGCCGGGGGAGATCGGGCTGTTAGGCCACGGCGGCGCGGTCTCGGCGATCAGCCTGTCGCTTATCGGCCTGTGCAATATCGGCGGAAGCATATTGACGGGGGTGCTGGGAAAATATTTCCGCATGAAGTTGATTCTGGCGGCTCTTTATGGGTTTAGGGCGCTCATCATCCTCATGTACCTGCTTTCGCCCAAAACCGAGATGGCCTTTTACCTTTTCGCCGTGGCCACGGGGCTCACCTGGCTGGCCACTGTCCCGCCAACCGCGGGCCTAGTCGGCAAACTGTTCGGCCCGCGTTACCTGGCGACCCTGTTTGGCCTGACCCTGTTCAGCCACCAGATCGGGGGATTCCTCGGCGCCTGGTTTGGCGGGTTGGCCATCCAGGCATCCGGCAATCTTTTGCGGGTTTGGCATCTGGATATCGCCCTCGCAATGCTGGCGGCAATCGTCAATCTGCCCATACGCGAGGAAAAAATCGTTCGCGCCGCCTAGCCGGCGGACGGATGCCCCCGCGACGTTCCGTTTGTCGGCGGATCCAATTTCTGACGCCGTGATGTTTTTAACCGGGGGAGGGATAGCGGCCTTGCGCGTCGGACACTTCCTTGGACAAAATATGCATCCATATACTCATCGGCGAACTGTTGCTTAAACCGCCGTCTTAAATTCCCGGCCATTATACTCATTCGTGCGCCGATTCATCGTCGCCCCACAAGTTTCTTTCCCTGTTAGGGTCTGCCCATAAATAACATTTATAATTTAGGCTCTATTTTCGGTTTAATCTCATAGTTCCATTCGCCATGGAATTTACCGGGAAGCAGCCTAATGCTTTTTATCTCTCGAGCGCTGATCTTTTTCTTGAGCGGGTACTGGTTCGTGTCTAGTTGGCAATGCACCTTCAATCCTGTTCTCGTGGTGGTGCTAGCGATCAACTTCACTATCGTCTCGTAGCTGATCAATGGCTCGCCACGCCAATTCTGGCTGATGAAGGAAAACAGGCGGTGCTCGACCTTGTTCCATTTGCTGGTACCCGGAGGAAAGTGGCAGACGCGGACCGGAAGGCCGGTCTGGTCGGCCAAGTGTTGCAATTCCCATTTCCACAGTATGCGGCGGTAGCCATTGGAGCCGCCGCTGTCGGCCATGATCTGAATGCGCCGGGCATGCGGATACGACTCGCGTCCCACCGCGTTCCACCAAGCGCGGATGGAGGCCACCGCAAACTGGGAAGTGTCGTGGTTGGAGCCGACGTTGACGAAGCCTTCATTGCGGGACAGGTCATACACGCCGTAGGGAAATGCCCGGGGAACGTCGGGGTCGGGAAAATCATGCCCTTGAACCTTCGCCGCCCGTCCCTTGCGCTGCCACTTTTGCCCGCCGTTCTTGTAGTTCCCGACAAGTTCCTTCTTCTTGGTGTCCACCGAGATGACCGGATTACCGCGCTGCATTTCCTCTTTCGCCCTTCGGTTGATGTGCTCAAACTGCGCGTTGCGGTCGGGATGCTCCTTGCCTTCCTCGGTCTTGCGGTTGGCCTGAAGGCTGTAGCCAAGGACATGCAATTGCTTCGTGACCGTCTGCCGGCCAACACCAATCCCCTGCTCGGCCAATTCTTGCGTCAGACGACGGGTGCTTTTGCACGTCCAACGCAGCGGTGACTCCGGATCCTCGCGAGTGAGCGGCTCAACCAACGCCTCCAGACTTTCCGGGAAGGATGGCATATGCTGAACACACGATTTGCGCCCACCGCCGGTTTTTCGTATCCGCTGTACTGGCACGGACGATCCGGAGCAAATTTCGGCCAAGCCGCTACTAATCGTCATCCGAGATATGCCGGTAGCCTTGGACACGAGAGTGACGCCGCCATATCCCAACGCACGAGCTTCCGTCGCCGCCCAGATGCGACGACTACGCTCATTCAAATGCCCGGACAAGAGCGAGAACTTCGCTTGGATTTCAGATAATGCGTTCATACACACATGCTATGAAATCCGATTTAAGTTATCAATATTAATTTTGGGCAGACCCTTACTATTGCAAGAAGCGCTTGAGAGCGCCACCGGCCGCCGCGTAAAAGTGATCGATCTTTTCGAGAAAATGAAATCCCCTCCCTTCGGTGTACGGGAAGGCCTCTGCCCGTTGCTGTTGTCCGTCTTTACTGTAATTCATGAACAGGATGTAGCATTCTATGATCAGGGATGCTTTATGAAACAGGTCAACGGCCAGGATTTTCTCCGGTTGATCAAGGCTCCAGAAAATTTCGAAATTCAATATTGCCGCATCGCGGGCGTCCGGACTTTGGTGTTCGAACGAATCTTCAAAATCCTAAATCCGGACAAAGATCCCAAGTCTTTCGATATGCTTGACATTGTGCGCCCGCTTTGCGTATTCGCGGCGCAGCTCCCCGATTTCGCAAAAAAGACGAATCGGCTTTCGAAAATGGCACTTCTAGTTCGGGACGCGCTACTGCGCGCCGAAGAGCCTTCCATACTGCTTTTCAAGACGCTTCCCGAGGCGTGCGGGTGCGACTCTTTCGAGGCGGACACCCAGCCATCGCTGCAGGATGTCGATCAATTCGTCTTGGGACTGAAAAACAGCATAGAGGAACTTCGGGTCGCGTATCCGCAACTACTCCAAAAGATGCAAAACGAGATTCAGAATTCCCTTGATCGTCAGGGTGATATCGTCGCGGCGCGGGAGGGTTTGGCGAACTCCGCCAGGCGCATCCAGGCGTCGGTCAAGGATCCTCAGCTCAAAGCGTTCTGCTTCCGGTTAACCGACCAGGCACTGAACGAGGAGCTTTGGATCGAGGCGATCGGCAGTTTTCTCTGTTCGAAGCCGCCCTCTAAATGGATTGACTCGGACATCATGCACTTCGAGGACGAATTGCATCGCAAAGCGCGGCAGTTCCTGCGTGTGGAAAGCACCTTGTTCGACCATAACGACGACGCGACTGACCTGCACGCGATGCGCGTTTCTATCACGAGCCGCGACGGCAGTGAGGTGGACAAGATCATCCGCCTTGATGACGCCGATCTGGACCAGATAAGCCTGTTGGAGAAAAAGTTCCGGACCTTCCTGAGCGAAAACTCAAAGCTTGCCATGGCCGCCGCCACAAGAGTAATAATGGATCAATTGCAGCGCTAGGGCTTCATAAAAGGCAGCAGGAGGTTGCCACATGACCGAAATTCCCCGTCGACACATTCTCAGCCTTTCGGGTGGCAAGGACAGCGCCGCCCTGGCGATATATATGCGCGATCGCATTCCCGAGATGGAATATATTTTCCATGACAC
>JAISWV010000168.1 GCA_031270755.1 Synergistaceae bacterium | reverse complement strand
CCCGGAGTGGGCGGTGCCCTGGCGAAAAAGATCGTGAGCTACCTGCGGGGCGAACTGAACCTGAAACCCGAAGAAGAGAGCAAAGAGACCGGGAAAGAGACTCCTCGATAACGAGCTCTGTCTCTCCCGAGCTTCAATCTGGTACAATTCCATTTCGGAAAGTCCCCTTGGTTGGGTATTCCAAATTTCTAAATTCCAAATTCTCAAACATATGGGGGCGGAAGTGTATGGATCGATCTCTCAGGGCAAAGCTGCTTTTGAACGCCTGTAAAGCGCCGCTGACCGCGTGGGAGGCGCTGCAGAAAGAGGGGGCGGCGGAGGCGCTGTGGGTGGAAGGAAAAAACCTCTGGCAGAAACTGGGGCTTCGCTCGTCGTCCTGCGCGAGGCTCCAGGAGCTTTTGGCCGAACAAAACTGGCCCGAGCGGGAGATGGAGCGGGCGGAGGCGTTCGGCGCACGTTTCGTCACGGTGGACGACGCGGACTATCCCGTCCGCCTGAAAGACCTTCCTTCGGCGCCTATTGGGATTTACGTCAAAGGAAAGCTCGACTCCATCAAACCCTGTTTGGCGATTGTGGGAACGCGGCGCTGCAGCCATTACGGGCGCACCGTGGCGGAGGCCGTCGGGCGGTCGGCCGCCCGGGCGGGGCATCAGGTGGTCAGCGGCGGCGCGAAGGGCATTGACGGCGCGGGGCACTGCGGCTGCCTGGAGGAGGGGGGAACGACGGTGGCCGTCCTGGGCACGGCGGTGGATCGGGTCTACCCCGCGGAACACCGGCCTCTCTTTATCGAAATCGCGGAAAAAGGCGCTCTGATATCGGAGTATCCCATGGGAACAGGGGGTGACCCGTGGCGCTTTCCGGAGCGCAACCGCATCATCGTGGGGCTGTGCAACCGCATCGTCGTCGCGGAGTCCCCGGTGGACGGAGGGGCGATGATCACCGCGCGGCTGGCGCTGGACATCGGGCGGGAGATCTGGTGCGTTCCGGGCCGGATCACGGAGGAAATTTCGAAGGGCACGAACTCTTTGATTCGCGACGGCGCCAACCCCTTGATCGACGTGGATGACTTCATCGGTAAAATATCGGGCAAATACGGACAACTGCTGTTGGATTTCGGGAAACCCGAGCCTCTGTGCCTGTCCGAAAACGAGAAGCTCGTGCTGGGTTTGTTGCAACGCAAAGGAGGGCGCACCTTGGACGACTTGATGGCCGAAAGCGGCTTGGGGTTCGTCGAAATGCAGTCCTGCCTGGCGACCCTCTGCGCCTCCAGCCTCGTTTACGCCTCGGGCCCGGGACGATACAGCGCGGGGCTGTAGAGCCGCAGAAAACGCGCGGACTTTACCCGCGGCAAACTGAAATCGTTCATTCATATGTCAGTATGTCAAGTATATTATTAAGGAGGGGTCGACATGGCGATCTTTACCACTAGAGACAAGTGTAAAATCTTTTATGAAGAGCACGGTTCGGGCGAGCCGCTCATTTTGGTTCACGGCTGGGGCGGCAGCTCCGTTTTTTTCAAAGACCTCGTCGAAACGTTCTCAAAAAAATATCATGTCGTCAATTACGACTTGCGTGGTCACGGAAAATCCGACCGCGGTGAAATCACCGAGCGCAACATGAACCTCACCCGCTTCGCGGAAGACCTGCATGAGCTGATCGAGTTTCTCAAGTTGGACAGAGTCAACATCGTAGGCTGGTCGATGGGCACCAGCACGCTTTTGGCCTATGTCCGCTCTTTCGGCTGCCAGTATGTCAAGAAATTCTGCTTCATCGACATGACGCCGAAACTCCTCTGCGACGACGAGTGGAAACTGGGTCAGAGCTGCAGTTTCAATCAGGAAGACAGCCTCGGTTTCCTCGCGCTGATCGCGAAAGACTGGGACGAAGCCGGCGAGGCTTTCGGCCCGAACTGCTTCGCGAAGGGTTTCGATCTGAGTTCCCCGCTGTACGCCGCCACGAAGGAAATTATCGCGGACAATACGCCGCACTGCGTGGCCTATATGTGGATCGCGATGGCCTCCGAGGACTTCCGCCCGCAGCTGGAGCGGATCACGGTTCCCGTGCTGCTTGCCTACAGCGGCGACGGCCTCCTGTATTTCCCGGTCCACGGCGAGTAGATGCGCGACCATATCGAAAACAGCAAACTGATTCTCTATCCGGGCTGCGGACACGGGCTCTTCCTCGAAGACCCCGAGAAATTCAACGCGGATCTGGAGGCGTTCCTGCAGGAATGACGGCCGATCGTTCGAATTCCGCCGCGGGGGCCAAGCGGACTCTGGTAAAAATCACTCCTTTGCATATGCCGCGCTTTCGGGTACAATGCCTGCAAGATTCCATTGTAGGAGGGGCATAAAAAACGCCATGGGAAAGATCATGAGAAAGAGGCGGACGATTTTTGTGTGGGCGGCGCTTTGGATTTTGGGCAGCGCTTTGGGAGCTTGCGCGGACAGCTTCCAGGTCACGTCCGGCGCCAACGAGGGCCCGGGGTCTCTGCGCCAGGCCGCGGCAAACGCCAACGCCAACAGCGAGGCGGACGTCATAGACATATCCTCCTTGGTGAAGGAAATCTATCTTTCCTCCGCCGTGGCACTCACGGGAGACGTGCGTATCAACGGCTCGGGTACCGTCGTCAGGGGATCTAGGGTAGCCCGCCTGTTCGATATTTCCGGAGGAGACGTGACCTTCCAGCGACTGACGCTCATTGACGGTTACACTCTTTCGGAGAATGGAGGAGCGGTGTATATCGACTCCTCGGCGGCGACGGCCCACTTCGTGAACTGCACCTTTTTCGGCAACCGGGCGGGAGGGAGCGGAGCGGCCG
>JAISWV010000124.1 GCA_031270755.1 Synergistaceae bacterium | reverse complement strand
CGAAAGGGCACCGTGGCATCCGGCGCGCAGCAGGCGTGCAAGAGCAGGCGTTTGATCGTTTTCCCCCCCAAACGTGTGTGAGGTTAAGCGACTGCCTTGGCCATGTTTTTGCCCAGTTCGACGCATTGCTCCAGGTCGGCCTCGGTGGGGGCGGCGAAAACCTCCACCTCCGGGCCGATTTTTTCCAGCTTTACGGTATCGGCGAAAGCCCGCAGCGCGTCCAGCGCCCCCTTGCTCCAACTATAACTGCCCGCTATGCCCAGGACCCGCTTTTTAAGCATACGATTGATCAGTTTGGTGCAAAGAGCGTCCACAGCGGGGAAAAGCAGGGTGTTGTAGGTGCAGCCCAGGAGAACCAAGCCCTTGTAACGCCAAATATCACGGAGTATCTGCGACGTGTCCGATCGGGCGGCGTCGTAGAGGCGGACGTTTTTCACTCCGCCCTCGGAAATCCCGCGGCAGACCGCCTCCGCCATGCGTCGGGTATTGCCGTACATGGAGCCGTAAGCCACCACGACGCCGCTTTCCGTCTCTTGCTTGCTCCACCTGTCGTACAGTTCGACGGCCTGCCCGATGTCCTCCCGAAAAAGCGTGCCGTGGGCGGGGTAAATGCCGGCGATGTCCAGCGCGGAGAGCTTCTTCAAAGCCGTCTGCACCATACCGGAGTAGCGCGCGACGATGGTGGCGTAGTAGCGCAGCATCTCGCCCTCCCAGCGTTCCCGGGGTTTTTCGTCGTCGAACAGCCCACCTTCGTGGGCCCCGTATCCGCCGAAGGCGTCGTTGGAGAAGAGAACCTTGGTGGCGGAGTCAAAGGTCACCATGCTCTCCGGCCAGTGGACCATGGGGATCGTGTAGAAAGCCAGCAGGTGTCCTCCCAAATCCAAATTTTCTCCGTCCTTGACTTGGACGACGCCTTCTTCGATGCCGTGGTATTCCCTCAGAAGAGGTAAGGTCTTGGCGTTGCCTATCAATTGGAGGTCGGGGTAGGCGCATCTCAGGCTGCCGATCACGCCGGCGTGGTCGGGCTCCATGTGATTGACGACGAGGTAATCCAGAGGCCGCCCGTCCAGCGCGCTCGTCACTTTGTCGAAATAATCGTCGAACCAAGGCCCTTTGACCGTGTCGATAGCGGCCGTTTTATCACCCAAGACGACGTAGGCGTTGTAAGCCACTCCCTGGGGCAGGGGCCACAACGACTCGAAAAGATCCGTTTCGTAGTCGTTGACCCCCACCCACCAGGTGTCTTTGGCGACAGATAGCGTTTTGTGCATATAATGAATCTCCTTTCGGTTGTTTAATATGAGAACTACAAGTTTTTCATGTACTCCAAAACGGCCTCGAGGCGAGCCGGACGCAGGAAAAGGGGGCGGTTGTCGTTCTGCCAGGAGGGCAAGTTTTCTTCCAGCGTCGAAAGATTTTTACAGTCGTACAGGACCCCCAAGGGATAGGGTTCCTCGAAGGCCAGGTTCATCGCCTCCACGTGGTCGATCAGCCTTTCGCCGCCGATGTTGTCCTCCAATTTGTAGGTGTTGTCCGCGAGCCAAGCCAGCGCTCCATCGGCATCTGTCGCACCGGCCGCCTTGGGGCCGATGACGTCCACCAGCGCGTAGCCCTGATGCAACAGGGCTTGCCTCATCAAAGTCCTCGTGAACTCCAGCTCTCCCACGGAGCCGCGGGCGACGAACGACGCCCCGCAGCAGAGCGCGACGGTCAGAGGGTTGATCGTTCCTTCTGAAGCTTTTTGGCCACCGCAGGCGATGCCGTGGTAGACGATATGAGTGACGTTCGGATTTCGGCGAATCGTCTGAAGAAAGTGGTTGCCGCCAGCACCGTACATTTCGTCGTCACAGCCTGCCGCGATGACGGACAATTGCGGGTTGGCGGCCCGAATACCCGTGGCCGCGGACAAAGCGCAGCCGTATGATGCTCTGAGAAAACGTGTTTTCAGAAAACCCGGCATTTCGACGCTGGAGACCACGACAACGTTCTCGGACTTCAACGTCAACTCCAGTTCCATCTCCGTCAAGACCAAGCGCAGGCTGTCCCAAACTCCGGCGGCGCCATCGAACAAATCGCTCGTCATACGGACTCGCCTCCGTTCCTTTCACCGGCGGCCGAAGAAAGGGCGGAAAGGGCGGAAAACTCGGCGACGATGGGCAAAACGGGAAGAGCCGGCGGAACGGCCTCTTTTTTCCCCGAGCTGCTCGTCGTCTCGGAAGAAGCGGCTTCGTTGGGAGCGAATAAATTTTGCAGACGCTCCACCAATTCTTCCACCGAGAAAAGATTCTCCGATAAAAATTTTTCTGCGAAGGGCTTTTCGTCCTGCTTCGACACGATGTCCGTGGGGGCGCAGCCGGTTTCCGCCTGCACGAATCGGGCGAACCGCCCGTCGTGTTCGACGAAAATGAGGCGGCGGGCCTGCTTCAAGAAAGTCTCCACTTGGCTGGGAAGGGGGTGAAGCTGCTCGCAGGAGAGCACGGCAACGCCTTTGACGTCGAATCGCCCCTGGGTTTCGGCGACGCGCAAGGCCTCCAAAAGGGTTTCCTGCAGAGAACCCCAGGAGACGATCAGCGTCTGGTAGAGGGGGTCGCCGAAGAGCTTGGGCGGCAGGGAGTCGTCGAGCAGGGCCGCGAGTTTTTCCATGTACTTGTCCTTGCGTGTCTTCGATCGAGTGTCCAATACCAGACCCGGCAATTTTTCGAAAACATTTTTCCCTTTTTTTCCCGTCTCGTCCAAAAGGGACGGCTCCACGTCGTACGCGATCTTCCAGAGATACGGGTCCGTCGCCAAGACCACGGGAGTCCGAAATTTTTCGGCCGTGGCGAAGGCCCGCGCTCCTAGGGCAAAGGCGCTTTCCACGGACACAGGCGCGTAAACCGCATGGGGGAGTTCTCCGTACCTGAAGCGGAACATCGCGCCCGGCGCTGGTTCCGCAGGAGCGGCGTAAACCACGAGGGGCGTTTCCGAGAGCGCCGCGGTCTCCACGACCTCGTTCACAAAACACCCGTCCGTCGTCAGCAGGCCGCGTGCTCCGGTATAAGCGGCCCCGATGCACATGTTGAGCGCGCTTCTCTCGTCTTCGGCCCGAAGAACCACCGCTCCGAAGCGCAGGGCGTTGTCCGAGTAAAAATCGAAGAGGGCCCCCGGGAAAGGGGAATGGGAGGTCACGAAGTTGCAGCCCCCGGTCGCCGTGCCCAAGGACAGGGCTGTGCCCGCGTCCATCAAGATCTCTTTTTTGTTGGATCGGAGGTAGCGCGCCACCAGGACTCCCTCATCCATTTCCACCCCCAGAGCGTGGCCCAGGTGAAAAGCGGTCTTCAGGGCGGAAACCTCCGAATCTTCGGCGCGGCGCTCCCACAGGGCACCTTCGGAATCGACGCTCAACCCCAGCAAAGCGGCCGTCACCCCCGCCAGAGCCTCTGGCTCGTGAGCCCCGCAATTCAGTTCTTTCATTCTGGCTGCAAGAGGCAGCTCCGCGATGACGGCCTCCCGCTCCCGGAGTTTCGGGCTGTCCCGCGTAATCGTCCCCACGTCCCCCACCACCTTCGTCTTGGAGGTGATGCTGTTCACGATATCGGGCCGCAGTCCCCCGGGAAGGAGGAAAAGATAATCGATGCGCTCCACAGGCGCTCTGACCGGCGCGGAAGACACCCTCACCCGAATGACGCCGCTTCCGTCCCGGTATTGCCGCTTGGTAAATACGTAAAATCCCGCTTTCGACAGCAGGCGTCCTACGATTTTCTCTATCGCCCGAAGCTTCTCGGCCACCGCCGCGCAGAAGCACAACACAACATCTTGGCGGATCGCATTCCGCTTGGAATTCAAACCCACACACTCCCTTCATGAGCCACTCGCGCTCTATGGGCGGCAGGGTTTCTTCATCTGGACTTTCCAGCCGCGCAGTGCCCGCCCATGACCCATTCGTTTATTATAGACCAGGACTGTTGGGGGGTCATGCCGAAATCGAGCTTTTTGTCGTTGGGCTCTCGGGCACCTCGGGCAAGAGATTTGGTATTTGACGCTTACGCAAAAACCTCCTTATAGTATTTAGCGTAAATCCCCGAAATTTTTTATCAATAACATTTGTTGCTATAAATTAGGATAAGAAGTTCCATCTTTTTTGTCTGTGTGGGGTCAAGTTTATTGCGATATTTGACTTTTTTGCATGTAAGTAGAGTCCTTGAAAAGGAGCTTATATTCGGGAAAGTGGGTTATTCTTTTTGAAAAAGCAAAAAAATCATGGATATTACTGATTCGTTTTGCGTTTCTATCAATATGATAACACACCCGAGTGAAATCAAGCACTTGAAATATACTATATTTGTGCTTATAATTAAAAAATTATTTTATAGGGACTCTGCGGCGTTCGGCGGTTCACTTTT
>JAISWV010000225.1 GCA_031270755.1 Synergistaceae bacterium | reverse complement strand
CGGTACTCCCGCCGTGGCCACGGTGAACCAAGACGGTCTTGTGACCGCCGTCGCGGCGGGTACGGCCACGATCAGGGCCAAGGCTCTGGACGGCAGCGGCGTAGTGGGCACAGCCAGCGTGACGGTCACGAATCCCCCGGTTCCCGTGAGCGGAATCACCCTCGACAGAGCTCATCTCAACTTGACGGTGGGAGCGTCGTTCCAGTTGACGGCCACCATCGCTCCCGACAACGCGGACAATCAAGGCGTTTTGTGGAGCGCCGCCGACACCGCCGTAGCCGGAGTCTCCCAGAACGGCCTGGTCTCGGCCCTAGCCGCAGGAACGACAACGATAACGGCGAAGGCGGCCGGGGACCAGACCAAAACGGCCCAGGCCACGGTCAACGTTACGGGGAGCGCATACGTTCCCGCGACGGGATTGACCCTGAACCCCTCCGGCCCGCTGTCGTTGAAGGCAGGGGACCCCGCGAAAATCATCGCCCCCACCGTCACGCCCGCCAACGCGTCGAACAAAGCCGTGAGCTGGGAGAGCAGCCAGCCTGCCGTGGCCACCGTGGCTCAGGTCGGCCAAAACGGATACGTCACGGCGGTGTCCGCAGGGACGACGCACATCACCGCCAAGGCCCTGGGGGGCTCCAACGTCAGCGCGACCATCACGGTGACCGTTGCGCAGGATGGCACACCCGCCCCGTTCGTCGGCGTCGAGACCATCTCGGCCAGCCCGCCGTCGCTGACCATGAAGCCCGGGGAGACAAAAACGATCCAGACCTCTCTTTCCCCCGAGGACGCCACCAACACGGAAGTTGCCTGGGAGAGCAACAATCCCGCTGTAGCCACCGTGAAGGCGAACGCGGCGAACGTTTCGGCGGCCGCTGCCGACTCATCGGCGGGGGCTGTGGTCACGGCCGTGTCCGCGGGGCGCGCGGTGGTCACGGCGACGGCTCTGGGCGGAAACAACGTGAAGGTGGCGATTCCCGTGACGGTGGAGAGCGATGCGCCTCCCGTGCAAATCCCCACGCTTCCTCCCGGGGACATCACGGTGGACTTCATCGGATCGCCCGTGCCCGCCGGAGGTCTGCCTTTTACCACCTCGGTGCGGGCGACCGCCCCTGTGGCGAACGCCATCTTGCTGGTCACCTACCCGGACGGCAGCGTTCATTTCTGCGAGACACGGGTGGAGGGCGCCACCTTGGTGTTCACCTTTACGCCGCCCGCAGCCGGAACGTACCTCTTAGATTTCACGCTGATCGATGCCGAGGGGAAGCTCTCGGAGCCGAGCCTGACCCTGGTGGTGCCCGGTTCGTCGACCACCTCGCCCCCGCCCTCTGCGCCCTCCACGCCGCCCCCCGCATCCCCTCCGACCACGACCAAACCCGGGACCAGTCAAGGCGGAGGCGGAGGATGCAACGGCGGCATGGGGGCCTTGTCCGCGCTTCTGCTGGCGGGGTTGTTCTTGTATCGCCGCCGATAGTGGAAACGGGGATTCGGCTAAATGAGCGCATAACCGCGAAGGGGACGCCGGCTCTCGAGATGTGTTGGCCTAAACTTGTTGCGCACCTCGGCCGCATCGCCGAAAACGCGTCGAAAGTGGTGGAGTTTTGCGCGTCCGCCGGCGTAACGGTTGCGGCCGTTACGAAGGGTGTTTGTTCGGACCTGCGTGTGGCGGGAGCGATGATTGAGGGCGGCTGTGCGTCCTTCGGGGACAGCCGCGTCCAAAATCTGGCGTGCCTGAAGAAAGAATTTCCCCGCATCCCGCGGACGCTGCTTCGCATCCCTATGAAAAGCGAACTGGAGGACGTCGTCCAGTTCACCGATTCTTCTTTGGTATCCATGACGGAGAGCATCGAGGCGCTGGAAGCTCGATGCCTCCGCCTGGGCGCGACCCACAAGGTAATCCTGATGTTCGACCTGGGGGACCGGCGCGAGGGAATCTTTTCCGAGGAAATAGAGGCTTTCGTCGAAGTTTTGAGACGGACTTCCCACGTCGCTTTGCAGGGGGTCGGCGTCAACTTCGGATGCTTCGCCGGGGTGCTGCCCAGCGCCGCTGCCCTCCGCCGCTTGTGCTCGGCGAGGGAGGCGTTGGAGAAAGAACTGGGCTATTCGGTCCCCGTCTGCTCGGGAGGCGCGACCTCTTCGCTGGCTCTGCTCGAACGCGGCGAGCTGCCGCCGGGCGTCAATCAACTGCGCGTCGGCGAGGCGATTTTGTTGGGGCAGGACGTTACGTGGCAGCGGACGATTCCCTGGCTGCGTCACGACACGATCTACCTGGAGGCGGAGGTCGTGGAGACGCGCTTCAAGTCCTCGCTTCCCGAGGGAGAGACGGGGCGGGACGCCTTTGGAAAATCGCGAACCTTCGAGGACAAAGGAAAGCGGCGCCGGGCTATCGTTGCGGTGGGCCGGCAGGACGCTCCCGTCGAGGGCCTTGTGCCTTGGGACCCCGGCTTGCAGGTACTCGGCGGGTCCAGCGATCATACGATCCTGGACGTGACGGACGCGGAGGAGCCCCCTCGGTGGGGAGACGCACTGCGCTTTTCCGTGGACTATGCCGCAATGCTGGGGCTCATGACGTCGCCTTACGTTTTCAAAGAGTATCGTTAAAAGTTCGGAAGTTTGAGTTACGATTTCAAGTTACAATGAGATCACGATCGAGATCACGATCAAAAACGATGAAAAAACGGGATTGTACATAAAACGCGTTGGGAGGGCCCGCATTTCCATGTCCGAAGAAAATCTTATGGGGCAAGACGTCGTGAAGCACATCAAGGGGTGGATCGTGCCGTTTGTTCTGTTGTTCCTTGTCCTGGCATTTTTGGCGTACACCACGATTTTTTCCCTGTTTCGGCCGCTGGCCTGGGCGATTCTCCTGGCTTTCATTTTCTATCCCGCCTATCGAATGCTGCTTCGGCTCATCGGAGAAGCCCGCAAAAACATGGCCTCCCTGCTGGTCACGTTCATGATGATCGCGCTCCTGGTGGTGCCCACCTTGGCCGCGGGTGTCGTGGCCTCTCGAGAGGCGATCGGGCTTTTCGGAAGGCTCGCGGACCTTTTGGGAGGCATCGACTCCTCCAAGGGGCTGTCTCTGGAAATGCTGCTTCCCGATGTGATCGTTCAAGAGCTTTGGCCCCTGTTCGACAGATACCCCATATTGAAAGACGGAACGCAACAGCTTTTGAGCTGGGCCACCTCGACCATGCTCAGACTTTCCCGCAACTTTCTGGGGAACATCGTCATTCTGGTGTACCACCAGATCATCATTTTCATCGGTTTTTATTTTTTGCTGAGAGACGGTCACGTCCTCCTGGGTTACCTCAAGGACATCATCCCCCTGGTCAGCATCGAGCGGGACGAGTTCATGCGCCGCGCCAACGTGGTCCTGCGGGCCGTGGTTTTCGGCGTCGTCATCACCGCCGGCGTGCAGGGGGTGTTGGGAGCTCTGGGATGGTGGTTCGTCGGCCTGTCGAGCCCGTTGCTGGCCGGGGCGCTGATGGCGCTTCTGGCGATGATCCCCTTCGTGGGAACTCCAACGGTCTGGATACCCGGTTCCATGTACCTTTTCCTCGTCGGCAATATCAAAAACGGCATCATCCTGATCTTATGGGGCCTTTGCGTCGTCAGCACCGTCGACAACTTCCTGCGCCCTTATTTCATTTCGGAGAAAGCCAAGATGAGCACTTTGCTGATTTTCTTCGGCGCATTCGGAGGCCTGACCGCCTGGGGTTTCATCGGGCTGTTCGTGGGGCCGCTGATCTTGAGCCTCTTCGTGTTTTCCGTGGACTCCTATCGCAAAGCCTGGATCCTCTACCAAACCCTTCCTCTTCGAAACGCCGCCGCCCGGCAAGAGCGTTTGAGGGGCGAGAGGCCGGAAAATTGACCCCTTCTCCCTGCCCCGCCTCCCGCTTTACCAGCCAGCCGCGAGCGAGCCCTTGAAGCGCTCCTCGACGAACTTCTTGACTTCGTCGTTCTGGTAAGATTCGACCAGGATTTTGAACTCGGGCCGGTCTTTCTCTTCTTCGCGCACCGCGATGAGGCAGACGTAGGGGGACTCCTTCGACTCGATGAAGAGCGCGTCCCGAGTGGGGACCAGCCCCGCCTCGATGGCGTAATTGGTGTTGATCACCGCGACATCCGTGTCGTCCAGCGTACGGGGAAGCTGTGCCGCGTCCAGTTCGATGAACTTCAAGTTCCGGCCGTTCTTCGTGACGTCGGCGACGGTGGGCAGGATGCCCGCGGCGGGGTTCAGTTCGATCAGTCCCTGAGCGGCCAGCAGCAGCAAAGCCCTTCCCCCGTTGCTGGGGTCGTTGGGAATCGTCACGGTCGCGCCGTCTTTGAGCTCGCCCAGACTCTGGATGCGCTTGGAGTACCCCGCCATAGGCAGAAGTACCGTGTTGCCGATGGCGACGAGTTTGTAACCCGTATTGTTGATGGTGTTCTGCAAATAAGGCAGGTGCTGGTAGGCATTCGCGTCGAGTTCTCCATCGGCGAGGGCGGCGTTCGGCTGAACGTAGTCCGAAAACTCCACGATCTCGATCTCCAGCCCTTTGCTTGCCGCGACTTTTTTGGCGGCCTCGGCGACCTCCGCCTGCGGTCCGCTGGTGGCCCCCAGCTTGATCTTTTTGGCGGCCTCCGCGGCTTCCCCGGTAAGCGCCGCGCCCGAAAGGGCCAGCACGGCCAGGCTCATAAAAAACACAAAAAACTTCCCCATCACTCCAGACCTCTTCATAACAACGTTCCTCCTCTAATCTGTAGTCGTTTAGTTTTTTCATTTCAATTCATTATAATACATTTCAATCAAATCAATCAAATTTATAAACTTCGAGTCCCACTCGGACTCGAGCGCCCGCGGGGGCGGCGTGGGGCTCTGATTTATTACGCTTTGGCGCCTCTTTTTTTGCGGATCAGGCGGGAAAGAAGGTCGCCGGCGCTCTGAATGCCCTGCACCAGAACGATCAGGACCAGGACTGTCGCCGCCATTACGTCGGGCCGGAAGCGCTGGTAGCCGTAGCGCATGGCCAGATCTCCCAATCCGCCGCCCCCGATGGTTCCCGCCATGGCGGAGTAGCCCACGAGATTGATGAGCATCAAAGTCACTCCGCTCACCAAACCCGGCAGGGCCTCCGGCAGCAAGACCTTCAGCACGATCTGAAGCGGCGCCGCCCCCATAGCCTGCGACGCCTCGACGACCCCATCGTCCACTTCCTTCAGCGCCCCTTCGACAACGCGCCCCATGAAGGGCAGGGCCGCGAAAAAGAGCGGCACAATCGCCGCCGTCGTTCCAATAGAGGTCCCCACGATGAATCGTGTCAAGGGAATGATCGCCACCATGAGGATGACAAAGGGCGTCGAGCGCGCCGCGTTCACGATGATACTCAGGATCCGGTTGAGGTGCGTGTGCTCCATCAGGCCTCCGCGAGCCGTGACGGTCAAAACGACCCCCAGGGGAACGCCGAACAAAACGGCCAGGGCCCCTGACGCGCTTATCATGAAAAGCGTTTCCAGCAGAGAGTCAAGCAGAAGTTTTTGCAGAACGCCGGACATGGGCGATTACCTCCACGCCAAGATTCAGATTTCGCAGGTAGCTCAAAGCGGCGCTGCGTTCGCCTGCCGCGCCGGATAATTCCAGGACCAGAGTCCCGTAGGGAACGCCCTGAATATGGTCGATGGCGCCGTAGAGGATATTCGCGTCCACGTTACAGGTGCGGATCATCCCCGATATAACTGGGTTTGCGGCTGTGTCGCCCAGGAAAGAGATGCGCAGAAGAACGTTCAGGTCGGGAGAATCCGCGTCCGGGAGAAATTCCATGTCCGCGAAGTGGGGAGGCAGCTCCCGCGCCATGATTCCCGCGAGGAGTTCCCGAGTGATCGGGGCGCCGGGCCGGGTAAAAACCTCGAAGACCGTCCCTGACTCCACGACCCGGCCTTCGTCCAGCACGGCAACCTCGTCGCAAATCTCTTTGATGACGGACATTTCATGGGTGATGAGAACGACGGTCAAGCCGAATTTCCGGTTGATTTCCTGCAGAAGCTCCAAAATCGAGCGGGTCGTCTGGGGGTCCAGCGCCGAAGTCGCCTCGTCGCACAGCAAAATTTTCGGCCCGGCCGCGAGAGCGCGGGCAATGCCGACCCGCTGCTTCTGCCCGCCGGAAAGCTGGGCGGGATGGTCGTCCCGTTTGCTGGACAGCCCCACCAGTTCCAGCAGCTCACTCACTCTCCCCTCGATGGAGGCGCGGTCCCAGCCTGCCAGCGTCAGAGGAAAGGCTATATTGCCTGCCACGGTGCGGCTCGAAAGCAGGTTGAACGATTGGAAGATCATTCCGATTTCCTTGCGGGCCTTCCGCAGTTCCGCCGCGGAAAGCGCCGTCATGTCCACGCCGTTCACCCATACGCGCCCGCTGGTGGGGCGTTCCAGAAGGTTGACCGTGCGGACCAGAGTGCTCTTTCCCGCGCCGCTGCGCCCGATGATGCCGTAGATGCTGCCGTCCGGAATGCGGAGGCTGACGCCATTGAGCGCATGGAACGCCTCTTTTTCTGAATGGGACGTCTCTTTTTGAGAATTTTCGCCTCCCC
>JAISWV010000058.1 GCA_031270755.1 Synergistaceae bacterium | reverse complement strand
ATCCTCTTCTTTTTCCGCCGAATTTTCCAGGGGGATACATGATTCGCGCGGTGATCGCCCAAAAAGGACTCGCTTCTTTAACGACGGAAAGCGTTTACGTGTCGGCTTTAAACGACGTTCCCGGGGTGGGCGTGGTTTATGTTTTAGAAAAACCCCCGGTGTATTGGAAAGAATCGTTTCGGTAAAGTTCGGTAAACGCAAATGCAAATTATTTTGTGAATACCCCTTTCTTAAAACAAGAGTAGCGTGTATCATAGATCAAAACATAATCTGAGGCGGCCGCACTGCTCGATGCTCGAGGCTGCAATTTCGACAACAAGGGGGGGACTGAATGTCTTCCATATTCTCAAGGAAAGGGAAAGGGACTTCCAAAAGTAAAGGCAGTAAAAGCGGTAATTTCGCCGGCATTGCTTTGCACGGGGACTCTGTGAGATATCTGGAGCTGAGCGGTACCCGAGGGGCGCTGAAGGTGGTCAAACAAGAAATCGTGCCTATCTCGCAGGGCGCCATCGTCAAGGATTCCCTGGTGGATTTGGAGGCGGTCGTATCCGCCCTGGAGGGCCTCAAGTCGGCTGTGGGGGGCTTTCATTCTCCCGTTGTTCTGGGTATTCCCTCCAGAGACGTGATCTTGCGTTTGGTCGAATACCCGAAAATGAGCATTGAAGACGTAAAAGAGGCGCTGCAGTTTGAGTTCGACAAATATTTTCCCTATCCTTACCAAGAAGCGGCTGCCGATGTCGCCGAGGTGGAGGTGCCCACCCCCGAGGCGGCGGACAAGTCCACCATTTTGGTGGCCACCTGCAGACAGCGCATCATCAACGACATCGTCAGAGTGACCGGGCGGGCGGGGATTGCCTTGACGGCGGTGGAGCCCATGAACGTGGCGTTCTTCAGATCCGCCGTGGGGCCGGACCCTCGGTCGGGGAGTTATTTCGTCGTTTTCGTGGAGCCGGAAAGCACGCAAATCATGCTGGGCTACAAGGACAACGGCATTCTTTTCAGGTCCACGGCGGTGGACTTGACGTCCCGAGAAGTGCGGGACTCCGACGAGGGGATCATGCCTATTTTGAGGGACGTCCAAAACACCATCATCTTCGCCGGAAATCAGTACCGGGGCCTGGAGCCCAACAATCTCATTCTGGGGGGCATCGTGGGCAAGGACTCCCGTTTGGGCGCATTGCTGGAGTCGGGGGCCTCTTTGTCGGTGCTCTCTTTGGACGTGTGGAACCTTTGGCGAACGCCCTCCCTGGTGGGTAACGTGGGAGGCTTCGAGGCGGCGTTTGGATTGGCGGTGAGAAATCTGTTATGAGAGTGCAGTTCGATTTACGCCCCGCGAGCGTGCTGGAAAAAGAGCGCAAGAAAACGTCTTTCAACTTGACGCGCACTTTGGTGATGGTTCTTCTTCCTATTTTTGTAATAGCCAATCTCGCCTATATCGGCTTGATGACGATGAACATGTTTACCATGCAAGGAGAACTCGAGGATAAAAGATACGAGGTCGAGAGCCTGGAGGGTGAAAGAATGGCACTGGAGGCGGAGATCCAGCGCTTGAAGGCCCAGGAGGCCGTGTACGTGAACACGCTGAAGATCATGCAGGATGACCTTCCCACGCTGGAGGTGCTGAACGCTTTCGAACAGCATATGGAATACGGCATGGGGCTGGACAGTCTGAGGTTCGCCAACCCTGTCGCGGGGGGAACGCCGGTGGCGGTAGCCGCCACGGCCGCCACGGAAGAGCAGATCATCCGGCTCTACGACGGGCTCATGAGCAGCGGAGTTTTTGCGGCCGGGACCATGTCCAACTCCAAGCGCGACGATAGAACGGGCAGGGTGTCGTTTACGCTGAACTTGACCGCCCTGCCCATCGGCCAGATCAAGGCCTTCGACGCCAGATAGGGGGCAGCGAAGAAAGTCATGAACAACAACAAAGTGGCTTTGCTGGGTTTTTCCCTTTTTGTTGTCTGCGCCGCGCTTGTAGGAGGCGTTTACTTTCTGAACGGGCAGCTCACCCAGCTGCACGAAGAAGCCGTCGAGCTGGAGCAGCGCAGAGGCGAGTTGGCTCAGGCGACGCAGTCGCTGATGGAACAAAAAACGGTTTTTTCCAACGCTTTTCGCGAATTCGAAAGGTATCAGGTGAAGGTCGCGTCCAACGACATGAACTTTTACTCCGAGGTTCAGGGAGCGGTGCAGGTGACAGGGGTCAACATCCTTTCCACCCAGGCGCGGGGCGTCTCCAGGGATGGCCGCAGCTCTCTGGCCTTGACGCTGCGCGGCGACTACTACTCGTTTACGCGGGTACTGGCGAATTGGCGCAACCTCTTGACGACGGTACGCGTGTCCGCGATGGGCGTGACGGCGTCCAGGACTCCCGAGACCCGGGGGGAAGTTCAAGTCGACATCACCGTGGAAGCCATCATTGGCAAATAGGCAAACGGGCAAATTAGGAAAATGAGCAAGCAGGCCGGCAGGACGAGCAGCGCAAGCAGGATGGTGAGTTGATATATGGAAGAACGTTTGAGTTGGGGCGAGGCTTTCAGCACCGCGTGGAACAACCTGACAGGGGTCAACAACGAGGGAGGGTCTCTGCGCCTGGTGCGGGGCGTGTTTTTTGCGATTTTCCTGCTGGGCACGGCGTGGGCGGGTTACAATTTCATGAACGCCCAAGTTTTGCTGGAACCTCCGTATTTCGACGACATCAGCTCGCCCCCGCCCAATACGGCGCAAATGGACAAACAAAGACTGGACAAAATGCTGCAAGACGTCGAGAGGACATCTTCGACGCGCAAGAGCAGCACGTCGATGGTCAGCCGCATGGCGGATATCTCCATGTATCCCTTCGGCGACCCGCTTTTGGCCGTCAGGCCACCCGAAGCGGAAGAGAAGCCCCTGGTCTTCGTGGAACCCGAGGTGATCATCGAATACCCTCCCGAGATCGTCTTGAAGGCCATTATGATCGTGGGCAAGCAGCAGGTGGCGGTGATGGATATCTCGGGGGTGGGCAGCGGAATGATAGTCAAGGCGGGCGATACTTTTATGCAGAAAAAGGGGCGTATCGTGCGTATCGCGCCCGACAAAGTGGTTGTGCGCTGGGGTGGCAAGAACTGGGACATAGCCCCTAGCTTTTAACTCGGGAGATGGGGATAGATAAAATGAAAACACAGGCTTTCAAAAAAATCTTTTTATCGTTCTTGTTTTTGCTGCTGACGCTCGATTGCGCCGAAGCCGCCTACAGGAGGAACGGCTACGACGGTTATAGAGGTGACGCTTATTACAGGGAAGACAAGTACAGAGGAGCTCCTGAATACGGAGACGCGTATGACGAGTACAAGGGAGCCCCGGAGTACTACAGAGAGCCGCCGAGAGATTTCAGAAGGCCCGGAGGAAGGAACCTGAACAACTATCTTCCGGTGTTTTCGTCCTTCGAGTTTTATCAGATCGGCGACACGGACCTGGTGATGGGCGTCTCGGGAAGGGGTTTGCCCGCGCCGGAGGTCTCCCATTTCGACAACAAGACGATGATCGTGTTCCGGGAGGTCTATGGAGAGCGCGCGAGGAGGGAAAATCGCAGCGACACCTCCGCGATGATCCGAGGCGTCCTTGCCGAGCAGGTGGACGGGGATTTCGTCATCACCATCACCACCGAACTTCCCCTGCAAATACGCTCGGTCCGGGGGACTCCGCCCTCCGACTCCTACACGCTGCGCCTGACGACGGTGCCCCAGCATCAAAAGATGATCGAGGAGCCCGTGGCGACCCAACAGCCTCAGACTTTGAAGGTGCCTACGGGACCGTTCGCCGTCACAACCCCCATCAACTTGGACCTTCGGGACACGGAACTGCGGGACGTGTTCAGAATGCTGGGGGTGCATTTGAAGAAGAACGTCATCATCCACGACTCCGTTCCGCCTGTTCTGGTGACGATGACCTTGAAAAATACGCCTCTCAGCGAGGTGTTCTCTTATTTGATGAAGACGTACGACATCACCTACGAATCCATAGGGAAAGACACCATCGTCATCGGAACCGCCGACGGCCTGTCCAAGGTTTCGGGCAAGGAAGAAACGCGGGTTTACCGTATCGCCTATGCCGATGTAGCTGCAGTGCAGACACTCGTGACCCAGTTGACGGGCGTCGATAGAGTGGTGGCGGATCCTCGTTTGAGGACTCTATACGTCACGTCAAACCCCTTGAAACTGGAAGAAGTCGCCATTGTCATTCAAAACCTGGACAACCCGGGCAAACAGATCATGCTCCACGCCCGCATCTTGGAGTTCACAGACGGAGCGACCAAGGACGTGGAGGCCGCCCTGAACGCCGTGTACGACCACTGGTGGTTCAGTTACACGGGTACGGGAGGCGCCTCGGGCGGAATAATCGACGACAACCGCCGGGGGAGAAACTACACGGAGCCCACGGGAGCGATCACCTCCAACGTGACGGACATGCTGACCCCCATGCAGGGCGTGTGGCGGGAGTTCGACGGGAGCTTCCGCGCCCTGGAGACCAAAGGACGGGGCAAGACTCTGGCCAACCCCTCGGTCATCACCATTGACGGTCAAGAGGCCAATATCAGCTTGACGGAAGATTACCCCTACATTTCGGGAAGGGACGACGGAGGCAACCCCACCTGGTCCACGGAGACCGTGGGGCCGCAGTTTAGGCTGACCCCGAGGCTGGGCCGTGACGGAGTCGTTTCGATCCAGGTGAACATCGAGACGGGCGAAGTCATGGAATTTGTAACGGGAAGTACCGGCGAGCAGATGCCCAGGACGTCCACACGCTCCGTCACCACCAACGTGCGGGTGCGAGACGGGGAGCCCTTCGTCATCGGAGGCCTCTTCAGGGAAAACGACACGCGGCGGAACGTGCGCGTTCCGGTTCTGGGGTCGATTCCTCTTTTGGGAGAGATCTTCAACTATCGTTACCACGATCATCAGAAAACTCAGGTGGTCATCATCGTGATCCCCTACGTATTGAATACGCCGGACGTGGCTATCGAGCAGGAAAGGGTCATGATCAGGCAGTAAATAATAAATTACCTCACGCATCGACGTTTTGTATCGCGTTTTTGGTTTGAAGGGCTGGAGGCAAGGTATAATACAACCTGACTTCCCGCCCTTTTTCGGCAAAAAGCCGACGAACGAACGGCGGGTCAAAGGCGGGTCAAAATGGAGGAGTTGTCGAATGGCGCAAGTGGTGGACACCACCGATTTTTATGTGGGATTGAAGTTCAGATGGCAAGAGGCCATTTGGGAGATCGTGGAGTTCGATCATCACAAGATGGGACGCGGCGGAGCGGTGGTGCGCACGAAACTGCGCAACGTGGAGACGGGGTCGGCGGTGGAGAATTCCTTCAAGCCCGGCGAAAAATTCGAGCGCGTCATCTACGACGAAAAACCGGCACAGTTCAGCTACAAAGACGGGAACGACTACGTTTTCATGGACCTTGCCACGTACGACCAGCTGACGGTCACTCCGGAGGCCCTGGGTGACGCGACCAAGTACCTGGTGGACGAAATGGAGATCAAGATCGAGGTCTTCGAGGGGAAGATCATGGGGATCGAGCTTCCCAAGAGCGTCGTTTTGAAGGTGACGGACACGCCTCCCAGCTTCAAGGGAGACACCGTTTCGGGGGGCGGCAAGCCGGCCGTGCTGGAAACGGGGATAACGGTGACGGTCCCCGTGTTTGTCGAGCCCGGCGAGCACGTTGTGGTCGACACGAGAACGGGGTTGTACTTGGAACGGGCAAAAAACAAGTAGGTGTTGTTTTCGCATCGCTCTCCTCACATCGAGTCAGGCAGCGATGAGGGTAATAGGCAGGAAGTCGGCGGGAGGGACGCAAATCCAAACGGCGATCCTCTGATAAGTTAGGTAGAGAGGTAGGAGGTGGGGATTTGAACTCCAAAGAACGGATAGCGTACCTGAAGGGCCTTCTTGATTTTATGCCTCGGGAGGAGAAGGAGACCAAGATCTATTCCGCCATCGTGGAGGCTCTTGACGCTTTGGCGCGGGAGGTGGAAGAATGCGCGAAACTGATCGAGCTGCGGCGCGAGGATTATGACGACCTCGCCGAGGAGGTGGATGACCTTCACGACGCCATTTACGAGTTGGAAGAATCCATCGGGGCAGCGAATTCCGAAGAAGACTACGACGAGGACGAAGATCTGGAGGAGCTCACCGAAAGCTACATCTCCATGACCTGTCCGTCCTGTGCGTATTCTTTTTATTACAAGTACGAAGAAGGAAAAGAGGACGAAAAACTCGTCTGTCCCAGTTGTGGAGAGGAATTCAGCCGTTCTCTGTGATTTTAAAGAGCCACGGGCTCTAGGAGGGGAAGAAAGTGGATCAGAATCATGTCGATGAGAAAACCGCGGTTCATGAAACGAATGATCGCTCCAAGGGAGGACAGTTCGAGGGCAACATCCATATATCCGAGGATGTGATCGTCGAGCTGGCGAAGAAAACGATTTTGGGAATACCCAATATACAGCCCGCCAACATGGGCATCGCCTCCAAGTTTGGGATCGGGCGCAAGGCCGGCGACGGCATTCGTGTGTCCGTGGAAGAGGGTAAAATCCCCGCGATGACGGTGGACGCCTATATCCTCGTCAAATACGGCCAGCGCATCCCGGATTTGGCTTGGGACGTTCAGGAGAAAATCAAGGCCAACCTCGAACGCTACACGGGCTATACGGTCTCGGCCGTGAACATCAACGTACAGGGGATCTATTTGGAAGAACCCCAGGTTCTCGCCGAGCCCCCAAAAGAAGACGAAAAAGATGAAAAAATCGCGAAGAGCGAGTGCTGCTGTGAAAAAACCGGCGCTTCCGCACCGGAGGAACCTGCGGAAGAGTGACTCGGTAATTTCAGCATCGGCAGCCGTTGCGTTGGACACTGCTGAACTGAGCTACTCTAATTTTGTAAGCAGCGAACCGGCGAAAAATGGGAAGAATGAGCCGCGTGATCGGCAGAGAGCAAGCGAGGTACGAACTGTGCAAATCGCCGAGTTTTTTCATCAGTCGCTCAGGTTTTTTATCTTGATTCACTATACCTCTTGCGCGTATTCTTAGGAGTGATGAAAGTGTATTTTTTGTGGAAACGAACTCCTCACGGCAGTATCAGAGTATCCTGCGATGGACTTTCCGGGTTCATAAATCGCGCTCTGTCCGAAAAATCCAGGTGTCGCAGCTTATCGCTTGCCGAGGGAGAAAATGCCTCGGTGACCCTGGTTTTGTTTTCGGACAAATCCGCGATGGAGAGCTTCAGAGTAGAAGAGCGCCTCGCCTCAATAGTCGCGCCTCTGGGGTTTCGCGTACAGATCGTCTGGGCGGACAGAGGCGCCCCCGAAGCCGAGTGGTGCGAAGCGCTTTCCTCCGCTTATCAGAGCCCGTGGACGTGGATGCTTGTCGCTTCGATGATCGCCCTCGCCGTCATGGCCGGGCTGAAGGGGCTTTTCTGGACGCTTTTTTGGGGAACGGCCGCATGGTTCGCCTCCAAAGTCGTCATTTCCTTTTTGATCGGAAGAAGGATGGGTTTTTTCTTGCCCGAAGCGCGAAGATAAGTCGATATTATTAGTTATTAATTTTTTCGGAGGTCCTTTCTCAGGTGAAAAAATCTCAGATCGTACAAAACCGCCACCGCGCCAGAGAATTGGCCGTACAGCTTTTGTATTCCCTCGCAATCCGGCCCGACCAAAACTCCGGGGAGTGCGTGGACGCTTTCGTATCCGAGGGCGGTTTTGCTTTTGAAGAAGGGACCGAAGTCAAGGAATACCTGTCTTTTTTGGTCAAAGGAACCTGGGAGAAGCGCTTCGAGATCGACAACGCCATGCGTATGATCGTGACGGGATGGAGCCCGGAGCACATGGTCGCCGTGGATCGAGCAGTGCTTCGTTTGGCGATTTTCGAGGGATTTTTGGAAAAAAAGGTCCCTATTGCCGTTGTTATCGCCGAGGCCGTGGAGCTGGCCCGAGCCTTCGGTACCGAGGACTCCTGGAAGTTTGTCAATGGCGTTCTGGGCAAAATGGCGCGAGGCGACGACAGCGTCGATAAAAAAATTCCGGGCAAGGACGACGAGAATGCAACTGCGGCTTCCGAGATCTCAGCTGACCGTTGATGAGCTGACTTTCCATATTCAGGGACTTTTCGCGTCCGACGTCACTCTGAAATCGGTGGTCGTCAGCGGCGAAATTTCCGAGTTCAAACGACATACAAGCGGCCATTGCTACTTTACCCTTTTGGGAGAAGAAAGCAGGGTCGCTTGCGCTATTTTCAAGCAGTACGCCGGATTCGTCCCGAAATGGCCGGATAACGGAGACAGAGTCCTGGTGGAGGGGA
>JAISWV010000021.1 GCA_031270755.1 Synergistaceae bacterium | reverse complement strand
ATGGACGGGAACACGGCGGCGGCGCATGTCGCCTACGCTTTCACGGAAGTCGCCGCGATTTTCCCGATCACTCCGTCTTCGACCATGCCGGAGATGATCGACGAGTGGGCCGCCCACGGACTCAAAAACATTTTCGGCCAGACCGTCAAGGTTACGGAGCTCCAGTCCGAGGGGGGAGCCGCCGGCGCGGTTCACGGAGCTCTTTCCGCAGGTTCTCTGGCCAGCACTTTCACCGCTTCCCAAGGCCTTCTTTTGATGCTGCCAAACATGTACAAGATCTCGGGGGAACTGATGCCCGGCGTCTTCCACGTGTCGGCCCGGGCCGTGGCCGGGCACGCGCTTTCCATTTTCGGCGACCACAGCGACGTGATGTCCGCCCGTATGACCGGTTTCGCCATGCTGGCGTCCGGCAGCGTCCAGGAGACCATGGACCTTTCCGCCGTTTCGCACCTGGCGGCCATTCGATCGAGCATTCCCTTCCTGAACTTTTTCGACGGGTTCCGCACCTCCCACGAGGTCCAGAAAATCGACGCGCTGGAGTACGACGACCTGGCGAAGCTGGTGGATTACGACGCCATCGACGCCTTCCGCGACCGCTCCATGCGGCCCGAAAACCCCTTCCACAAAGGCACGGCCCAGAACCCCGACGTCTTTTTCCAGGCCAAAGAAGCCGCGGCTCCCTTCTACGTGGGGATTCCCGACACGGTGGAGGCCTACATGCGGGAGATCAAAAAGCTCACCGGACGCGAGTACCACCCCTTCAACTACTACGGTCATCCCGAGGCGACCCGGGTCGTGGCGGCCATCGGCTCCGCCTGCCAAGCCATCGAGGAAACGGTGGATCATCTCACCGCCCGGGGCGAGCGCGTCGGAGTCGTCGAAGTCCATCTCTACCGCCCTTTCTCGCCCAAGTACTTTTTCCGGGTGCTGCCCTCCACCGTGGAGGCCATCGCCGTTCTCGACCGCTGCAAGGAGCCTGGCTCCCTGGGCGAGCCCCTCTACGAGGACATCCGCACGCTTTTCTTCGAGAAGGGCTGCGCCGCGCCCAAGATCGTCGGCGGGCGCTACGGCCTTGGGTCCAAGGACACGACGCCCTCCCATATCAAGACCGTCTTCGACAACCTGAAGCTCTACGAGCCCCGCAACAACTTCACCGTCGGCATCGTGGACGACGTCAGCGACACGTCCCTGCCCGTGAAGGAGCACATCGTGGCCGCGCCGGAGGGGACCGTCTGCTGCAAGTTCTGGGGCCTGGGCTCCGACGGAACGGTGGGTGCCAACAAGAACTCCATCAAGATCATCGGGGACCACACGGATATGTACGCTCAGGGCTATTTCGCCTACGACTCCAAGAAATCCGGCGGTATCACGGTGTCCCACCTGCGCTTCGGCAAGTCCCCCATCAAATCCACGTACCTCATCGACTCGGCGGATTTCATCGCCTGCCACAAGCAGGAGTACGTCCACCAGTACAACGTCCTGGCCGGCATGAAAAAGGGCGGGACCTTCCTCTTGAACACCCAGTGGACCACCCTCGACAAGCTGGAAGAGCAGCTTCCCTCCAAGCTCAAGCGGGAGCTGGCCGCCAAGGAGTGTAAATTTTTCGTCATCAACGCCGTCGACGAGGCGGAGAAGCTGGGGCTCGGCAACAGGACCAACACCATCATGCAGTCCGCTTTCTTCAAGCTGGCGAACGTGATTCCCATCGACGACGCTGTGAAGTACATGAAAGACGCCATCGAGTACAGTTACGGCAAGAGGGGCGAGGCGGTCGTGAAAATGAACGACGACGCCGTGGACGCGGGGCTCAAGAATCTGATCGAGATCAAAGTCCCGGCGGCTTGGGTGGACGCCGCGGACAGGCCCGTGGAAAGGGTCGGCCTGCCCTCCGCCGACAAAATTCCCGATTTCGTCGAAAACGTCTGTATTCCCATCAACGCCCAAGACGGCGACAGCCTGCCGTCCAGCGCCTTCCTGGGCCGCGAGGACGGCCGTTTTCCGTCGGGAACCTCCGCCTACGAGAAGCGCGGCGTGGCGGTCAACGTTCCCGAGTGGAAGAGCGACAAGTGCATCCAGTGCAACCAGTGCGCCATGGTCTGCCCCCATGCGGCCATCCGCCCCTTCCTGCTGGACGCCGAGGAACAAAAGGCCGCGCCGGAGGGTTTCAACGCCGTCGAACCCAAGGCCAAGGTACTGAAAGACTGCGCCTACAAGTACAAGATGCAGGTCGACGTGCTGGACTGCATGGGCTGCGGCAACTGCGCGGACATCTGCCCGGTCGGCGCACTGGAGATGAAGCCCATCGCGACCCAGAGCGCCGAGATCCCCCATTGGACCCACGCCATCGAAAACATCGCCGACAAGGAGAACGCCGGCAGCAAGTTCACCATCCAGGGCAGCCAGTTCCAGCGCCCCTTGTTGGAGTTCAGCGGGGCCTGTGCCGGTTGCGGCGAGACGCCCTACGCGAAGCTCGTGACGCAGCTTTTCGGCGACCGCATGATGATCGCCAACGCCACGGGGTGCTCCTCCATCTGGGGCGCGTCGTCTCCAAGCATGCCCTACACCGTGGACGCCAAGGGACACGGCCCGGCCTGGGCGAACTCCCTGTTCGAGGACAACGCGGAGTACGGTTATGGCATGAAGCTCTCCATCAACGTCCTGGTGGGCTACATCGTGAGCGCCATGGAGGCCCTTCTGAAGCTGGAAATCTCGGAGGAAGACAAGGCCGTGCTCACCGAGTGGCTGGAAACCCGGGACGACGGCGAGAAATCCAAGGCATCCGCGGCCAAGGTCGAGGCGCTGCTGGAGAAGGGATTCACTTGCGAATGCGGCTGCAGTTGCCGCGGCGAGGGCGACGGCGAAATATTTTCCCACTACGCGCAGATTTACAAATATCGCGATTACCTGGTCAAGAAGTCCATCTGGATCTTCGGCGGGGACGGTTGGGCCTACGACATCGGCTACGGCGGACTGGACCACGTCTTGGGCAGCGGCGAGGACATCAACGTTCTGGTTGTGGACACCGAGGTCTACTCCAACACCGGCGGCCAGTCGTCCAAGGCCACGCCCACCGCGGCCATCGCCAAGTTCGCTGCCAGCGGCAAACGCGTCCGCAAAAAGGACCTGGGCCGCATGGCCATGACCTACGGCCACGTCTACGTGGCTCAAGTGGGCATGGGAGCGGACAAGAACCAGCTGCTCAAGGCTCTGGCAGAGGCAGAGGCTCATAAAGGCCCGTCTCTGGTGATCGCCTACGCGCCCTGCATCAACCACGGCATCAAGGCCGGCATGGGCAAAACCCAAGATCAGACGAAGAAGGCCGTCGATGCAGGATACTGGCACCTGTATCGTTACAACCCCGCGCTGTTCGACCAGGGGAAGAACCCCTTCACTTTAGACTCCAAGGAGCCGAAGACGAGCTTCAAAGAGTTTCTCGAAAGCGAGGTCCGCTACGCTTCTCTGAAACAGAGCTTCCCGGAGATCGCGGACGCCTTGTTCGACCGGGCCGAAAAAGAAGCCCGTCAGCGCTACAACGCCTACAAAGCCCTTGCGGAACTGGGAGCGGAGCCCATCAAGGCGGAGTAAAAGAAGTAAAAGAAAGTCATCGATTTAGATGTATCACAACGGCAGCGGCCTTCTCGAAAGGGGGCCGCTGTTTTGCGATATTCGAAGCGTGGTATACGTCCCGGTGTGCTATGAAAGAATCGATCCCTCTGAGTGGAGAGTGAAAAAGGAACTCGGTATGCAGAGTCAATGTTGAGCATATGAATGACCTGTGGATGCAACGGAGTCGACCCTGTGAAATTTTACGATATGGGTACCTGAAAAACAAAAAACCCCTGATTTTTCAAGGGTTTTGATTAGGTTTGGGTGTCTGTGATTTTTTGTTTTGGTGCCGAGGGGGAGACTCGAACTGAACTCTTAAAATAGGTTGTTTACAGCGCAAGACTGTTTTTTTGCATATTTTTTATACTGTCGTTTATACGGTTCCAAAAGTACGGATTTTGTTTGGTGCTCTGGCGGCTGCTTTTGCCCTAGCCCTAGCTGATCGTCATGCGGAGCAACAACCCGCCGAGGTGCAAAAATATTTTTAGACAGGACGCAGTGACTTCATGTATTTGATTTCTATTGGCATTCCTTCCCAGCTACTTGGGACCTTTGCCTTGCGAGCTAAAGAAAGATTGTTCGTATATATAAAAAAACAAGGCTTACCCTGTATTTCTCCCAGTCCTATTGTGGTTAGCCATTTAGGGTTATTGAGGTGCCTCTGGAGTGATTGTACTTTCGTCTGCATTATCTGATATTCCATATCCTCCCACAAGCTCTCCACCCCCCAATATTTACTTTTTAGTATATTCCTTTAAAGCCAGTATAATTCGGTCTTTATGCCGTTTTTCCAAGTCGGTCGAGTAGTTCTGTATTCCCTCTAAAAGTTCTTCCGCGTCTTTAATATTAAGTACTCC
>JAISWV010000009.1 GCA_031270755.1 Synergistaceae bacterium | reverse complement strand
ATGACCATCGGAGCCACGATGGTTGTTATCATGGGGGTCGCCATGTTCGGCAACGGAATGAGCCTGACGGGAATTTCCTTTCCGCAGGGCGGCGGCTCCGGCGCGCAAATCGCGCCTGCCCAAGTCGAAGACGGCGTTCAGCTCGTCAGGACCGAACTCAAATCCGGCAGATACGCTCCCATCAAAGTGCAGGTCGGTATTCCCGTCCGCTGGACGATCCACGCAGAACCCGGAACGATCAATGGCTGCAACAACAGGATCGTCATTCCGGAGTACGGCAGGCTGCAAAAAAAGCTCGAGTTAGGGGACAACATCGTGGAATTCACTCCGACGCGGACCGGAACCTTCACCTACTCCTGCTGGATGGGAATGATTCGCGGCAGGATTACGGTCGTGGAAGAAGACGCCGGCAACCCGGTGGTGGCCCTCAACACGCTTCCTCCGGTTCCCGCCGACGGCGGATCCGAGAAACCTGACGCCGATGACGAAGCCGATCCTTTTGCCGAGTTGTTTGGAACGGCGAATGACAAAGACGCCGTATCTTCGAAAACCTCGAACTCCGAAGACGAACCTTACGCGAGCACTCCTTCCTGTCCCTGCTGCCGCTCGGGCGGAGCGAGCGGAGATGAGGCGGAGGAAGACGACGATCCTCGTTACGGGGCTGCCTTCGCTTCGTTTCCCGCCGAAGAAGTTTTTGCCAGGGTGAGCACACGGGAGATCACAAAGGCGGATATCGAGGGACTCATTCAAATGATGGGGTCCCAGGGCGCGATTTACGACAACGCGCGGGGCAGAAAAGCCGTTCTTGAAGAATTGGTGAACAGCAGTCTTTTTAGTCTGTACGGCGAGAAACAGGAACTCGATAGAAGCCCGGAATTCAAAAGCGCCGTCGAGAACTTTACCACTCAAACTCTGGCCCGTATCGCAATCGAGAAAGCTCTCGAAAATATCGCCGCGCCGGAAGAGGAAATCAGGAGATTCTACGACAAGAACATCTCTCAATTTCCAAAAGCGGGTTACGACGAAGTGAAGCCGATGATCGCCCAATTCTTGACCGACGGCAGAAAAAAGAAAAAGTATCAGGAAGAGCTGGAAACCCTGAAAAAAGAATACAGGGTCGAGATATTTCCGCCCGGCGCGGACAATATGAGCGCCTCATCCGGCCGGCAGCTGGAAGCGCCGAAAATTACCGAAGAAAAAGCGAACTCCGCAAATGAGCGGGAGAAGGAACCCGTTCTTTAAATCCGCCGGCCTTTTTTGCGCGATTTTTGAGTGGATTGGGTCTACTCTGCACACTTTCTACACATTCCTGCGTTAACATCTCCAGAGTCGAACGAAATTCACCGGAAAGAACCGGGAAAATTCGGGAAAAAAGGAAAATCTTCAACATGCCGAATGCCGAAAAGGCCGGTCAGGACGCCGTAAGTTACGGCCTGCCCAACAGAATGGAGGGAACAGTGGAAAGAATAATGGAAAGAACAATGGAAGGAGCGATGAAATGGAGTTTCTGGAAGCGCACTGGCACTGTATATTGCCGTTGATAGGAGTGGTGGCTTACCTGCTTTGCACGAAGAAAGATTCATCGGAGCCCCAAAATACCGATGACGGCAAAGATGGGGATAGCCGGTAGGCTTTAATCGCAGGAGGAGGGCTTTGACATGACACAGAAAATAAAAGACAAAAATAGCGGGACTGAGAGACCGCGTGGAAATTTATGGATGGTGAAAGTATGGATGGTGAAAGCCGTGACGCTGGTTTTTAGCGCCGTCATTGTCGCGGCGGGTACCGCCGCCTACGCGGGAGTGCTTGAAAACGGAGACCTGTATATCCCCGCAGACGAGATTACGGAAACGGCCACGTTTTATCCGATGACCGTGGAGGGCACGGAGATGGAAATTTTTGCCGTGAGAGCCCCGGACGGAACGATACGCACGGCCTTCAATACCTGTCAGGTCTGCTATGGTTCGGGCAGAGCCTACTACAAACAGGCAGGGAACTTTTTCGTGTGCCAAAACTGCGGTAACCGCTTCAGAACCAGCGACATCGAGATTATCCGCGGCGGCTGCAACCCGGTCCCCATTACGGCGCAGTACAAAACCGTCGACGACAAAGGCATCACGATCGCCAAAGATTTTCTGACCAGGGCCAAAGGTATATTCGTTAACTGGAAAACCCGCTGAAATCAAATGTTGCGGAGCCGGCGACGCGGCAATCTCACCGGTTGCCGCATCGCTCGGTACGAAATTGTCGGGCAATCGATAGAAGGAGGCGTCTTAGATGCTCAGGTCTCCGGGTTTTGAAAACATTACCGCGGAATGTTTCTCATGTCCTTCCGTAATTTTTTGATTTTTTGATTTTTTGATTATCGGGAGATTGCCATGAGCGAAGACCGTCAAAAGATACTTGTCGTCGACGATGAAGTCAAAATCATCGAGGTGGTGAAATCCTTTCTGGAGAACAAGGGATTCATCGTCTTCGGAGCGGAGCGCACCGACCGGGCGTTCGAAATTTTCGAAGAGGAGCATATCGACCTGATCCTGCTGGACCTCATGCTTCCAGGCATGACGGGGGAAGAATTCTGCGCGGCCATACGCAAAAAATCTCACATTCCCATCATCATGCTGACGGCAAAAGTCGAGGAGGAGGATATGCTAAAGGGTCTTGCCATCGGAGCGGATGACTACATCACCAAACCCTTCAGCCTGAAAGTGCTTCTCGCCCGCGTCGAGACCGCTTTGCGCAGGTCGGGGGAATATCTTCTCACGCCGGGCAATAAGCTGGTTTTCAGCGGAGGGGAGAATGGGGGGAAGATAGAAATAGACTTCGACAGCCGTTCACTCCGCAAAATTGGGCAGACAATACAGACAATAACTCCGACGCCCAATGAATTCAAAATTCTCGAGGCGCTTGCCAAAAACCCCAACAAGGTGTTCACGAGGGAACAGCTGATCGACATCGCTCTGGGTGACGATTTTGATGGATTTCTCAGGGCGGTTGACGGACATGTCAAGAATCTGCGTCAAAAAATAGAAGACGACCCCAAAAAACCTCGATATATCCTCACCATGCACGGAGTTGGCTACAAATTTGGAGGGCTGCGTGAAGAAAAAATATAGTTTGAAAACACAACTGTCGCTGAATATAGCTTTTGTGGCGCTGCTTACGGTCGCCGTGATCAGCGTCGTGTCGAACATTTTCATCAACCGCCGGTTTGAGGAGTACATTGTCAAACGTCAGCGACAGAGAGTTGAGTCCATTCTCTCGGACCTGAACCAGCAATACAATGCCGAGACGAAGACTTGGAGCGTGGAATTTTTGCACGCGATAGGGATGCAGGCGCTTTACGACGGCTACATTGTCAAAATATACGGTCTCCGGGAAGAAATGTTGTGGGACGCGGAAAACCATGATATGAACGCCTGTATGCAGGTCATGGAGGATATTTCTCAAAAGATGCGGGCGCGTTACCCCGGTACCATCGGAAAGTTTACGGTCAGCAATTATGACCTGAAGCGAAACGGCCGGCTCGTTGCCGAGGTCAGCATCAGTTATTTTTCGCCTTATTTTTACAACGACGACGAATTTCGCTTCCTGGACGCCCTGAACGTCATTCTTGCCGGGAGCGGCGTTTTTTCCCTTCTGCTCGCCGTTTCGGCCGGCTGGATTCTGGCCAGGCGCATGAGCGCCCCCATTCGAAAAACGGCTGAAATCGCGAAACAAATGTCGAAGGGCGACTACGCCGTGAGAATGGAGGAGAAAACCAGCGTCCGCGAATTGTATGAATTGATGTACTCCGTCAATCAACTGGCCTATTCGTTGAGCAGGCAAGAAAGCCTGCGCAAACAGCTGACCGCCGACGTAGCCCACGAGCTGCGTACCCCTCTCGCCAATATAGCCGCGCATGTCGAGGCGATGATGGAAGGCATATGGGAGCCGACACCCGCGCGCCTGTCCAGCTGTCACGAAGAAATAGAACGTATCGGCAAACTGGTACGCGATTTAGAGAACCTCGCCAAGGTCGAGAGCGGCAATTTAACACTCGATAAGACCAAAGTCAACCTTTTGGAACTCGCGGAGAAAACGCTCTCCAGCTTCGAGGCGGATATT
>JAISWV010000347.1 GCA_031270755.1 Synergistaceae bacterium | reverse complement strand
GTTTGTCGAAAATCACTTGCGTCATGATACCATATAGGCGAACAAGTAGCGAAAAGAACGTATCGAACCGCTTATTTTTTTTATCTATCGTAAAACGCTTGAGAGGTGAACCGAATGGCTTTATTCAAACTTCCGGAGTACAGAGCGCCGCTTTTCGACCGAGCGCCCCTGAAGGAGGCCCCCGTAGTTCGCATATCGCCCGCGCCTTCGGATGGAGTGGCTCCCCCCGGTTATCACGCGATGTCCATCTTTCCTGAGTACTTTAAAATCGACAACGAACCAGACTCTTGGGTTCTTCCTAGGGGGAGCCGTATGGACTGTGTGCCCGTCCTGCGGGACCTGGCTTCCAAGCCGCGGATCGACATCGTGGAGTTCCGCCGGCTGCAGCGCGGAGACCCCGTGATCATCGGCCGCACGGAGGACGGCAGCGAGGGGATCTACGTGGACTCCGGCGCGTTCGCCGAAGAGGGCCGCCGCGACGCCTTCGCCTTCCGCACCGGCCGCAGTCGCGAGACAGCGTACTCCCGGGATTATGACGAACTTTACGATCTGCTCCGCCACGAACGGGAGCATGGCACCATCGTATGGGTTCTGGGGCCCGCCGTGTCCTTCGACTACGACTCGCGCCTCGCCATGACCAACCTCATCGCCAAAGGCTACGTCCACGCGCTCTTGACCGGAAACGCTCTGGCGACTCACGACCTGGAGGGCGCTTTGCTGAACACCGCCCTGGGACAGGACATCTACACTCAAGAAAGCCGCCCTAACGGTCACTACAACCACCTGGACCTGCTCAATCTGACGCGCAAACACGGGTCCATCGAAAAATTGATCGAAGAAGAAAAACTGGAAGACGGCATCATCTGCGCCGCGATGGCGAGGAAAATCCCTTTGGTGCTGGCTGGCTCCATCCGCGACGACGGCCCGCTGCCCGGAGTGTACGGAAACGTCTACATAGCTCAGGACGCCATGCGCGTCCACACCCGCAAAGCGACCACGGTCATCGCCCTGGCAACGCAGCTCCACACCATCGCCGTGGGGAACATGACGCCTTCCTACACCATACGGGACGGACGGGTGCGGCCCGTGTACTTCTACTCCGTGGACATCGCCGAGTTCGCCGCCAACAAACTCCGGGACCGAGGGACTCTTTCGGCCATCTCCATCGTGGCCAACGTCCAGGATTTTTTGGTGCACCTGAAGAACAATTTGTAAAAACTCGGCTGACCCCGTCATCAGAGTCCGCCGCACCTGGAGGCGAAGACAAGAGAATGAAAGAGGAATGAAAAAGGAGGTTTTACATATAATGGAAGTGCGGGATTTCCTCCAATCCAAAAACGAAGAGGAACTTCGGGAGCTTGTGGCGGAGCTGGCCCAGCGATATTTGGACGTTTCGCGTTTCTTGCGCGAAAGGGCCTTGCTGGAGTCGGGGAACGCGAATAAGCTGATAAGCTCTCTGCGCAGCGAAATCCGTTCCATCACGGAAGGGCCTGTAGGGGGCTGGGATCGATGGGAGGGCAGCGTCGATATGCCGGACTACTCTCACGTGGAGGAACAGTTCGAGCAATTGGCGCGCCAAGGGTGCTTCGACGCGTTGCTGGACCTGGGGCGGGAGCTCATGGAACGGGGCAGCGCTCAAATCGAGGAGTCCGACGAAGAGTGCGACCTCGCGACCCCTTTGGGAGACTGCATGGAGGTCGTGGTGGAGGCCCTGCCGAAGTCGTCCCTGAGCAAGCCCGAGCAGCTGTTGTGGTACATCGAGCGGGACGTTGCGGACGAGTTCGGCATTTTGGACCACGACCGCAAAGAATTTTTGAAGGCAAACTATTCGCCCGACGACTGGAAGGGAGTGGCGCAGCTTCTCGAAGAACGCGCCGCCGCGGGCGACGGGGGATACGGTCTCGTGAGCTGGCTGCTGCGGGCCAACGAGGAGTGCGGGGAGGCGGACCGCAATATCGACGTGCTGGTCCGGGAGAAGCGTTACGTGCAGCTCGTGGATACCTTGTTGAAGGCGGGGAGAAGGGACGAAGCCAAAGAACGATGCCTTTGGGGTTACGGGGAAGCCCTCAAGAGCGAACATCACTCCGTCGAAACATTGCACGACCGCTTGAGAGACATGGCCGAGGAGGAGAAGCGGCACGATCTGGCCGCGGCCTACCGCAGCGACGACTTTTTCGACAAACCCTCCGAAGAGACCTACGCCGCGCTGCGCCAAGCCGCGGAAAAGGTGAAGTGTTGGCCCGCGGTGCGAAAGGCGGCGCTGCATTTTCTCGAAACCGGCCAATGCCCCGACAGAAGGCAGAAGGATATGTCCTGGCCTTTGCCGCCGACGGAGGTCGCCCACTTAGAGGCAAAATACCCGCGAGGAAAAGAAAAGCGTGTTTATAAAAAAGATTTCCCTCAGCGGGAAATCCTTCTCCGGGTCGCCATGCTGGAAAAGCGCTTAGACGACGTCATCGCGCTCTATCGGGCCTGGTCGAAGACACCCAAAGATTACTTCTACAGATCCAGCGACTACGGATACGAAACCCGCCTCGACGATAGAGTGGCTCATGTGATTTCGGGCAGTCACCCGGACGTGGCATTGGAGATCTGGCGATCCCTTGTGGACAAGCTGATCGCCCATACGAAGCCGGCGGCTTACGAGGCCGCCAAGCCCTATCTCTCAAGCATGAAGGCGCTTTACGAAAAGAAAAATCGCCGCGATGAATGGCCGGCGCTGATCTCTGAACTGAGGACGACACACAAACTCAAGCGCAGCCTGCTGAAAGTTCTCGCCGCCATAGAATGAAAAGAGATATGGAAGAAGACTGAGAGAGGAAGGTTCACGCACGATGGAACAGAACGTCACGGATCAGCTGGTGAAGTTTTTACGGAGCCAGAAAGAGGGTTTTATAGCTTTAAGCGACTCTAACCAAGAATTTAAGAAATTAAAAAAACAGTTAGAACAGTTAGGTTTGAAGGGCGATTTGAAGAAAGCCATCGGTCCGTATCTTGGCGATGTTTTGATGTTAAAGCGGAGTCGTCCGACGTATCTTGTTTTCAAACAAACGGACGAGGACTTGTTGTTCCGTGTCGTGCAAAGCCGGTCGGGTAAAGCTCCGGGAACTGTGGCGAACAAAATTCCGTTCACGAAAAACGAATTTCTTACCGTTCTGAATCGCCTGCTTGAACAGGGGAGAGTTCGAGCTCTGAAATTCAATGATAAATATGTACCCGTTCTTTATCCTGTAGAGAGCGTTCCCTTCCCGTCAATGGCATCGGAACACAAAAATGATGTTTCCGAGGAAAAATTCAAAGAAGCGTATTCTGCGCTCGAACAGGGGAAATTTTACGTCCGCATCTGCGATATGCGCCGCCGTTTGAACTGGCCCAGCCGAGAATTCGATATGATGTTGATCGAGCTTCGCGACGCGGGGCAGCTTCAACTGCAGGACGGAGACACCGATTTTTTCACCAAAGAGGATATCCGGGATAGCTTCGTCGACGAAAACGGTTTTCGTATGTTGACTATGGCGTGGAGGCAAAAATGACTTCTTCCAGCATTCGAGATGAGCTTTTTCGAAACAATCCCTTTTTCTCCGGGATCGCCGGAGATCCGTGGGATAACGAGGAGTTCGATGTTTTTTCCTTGAACCAGGACGCCTATGAACATATTCGCCAATTGATTCAAACCAAAAATCAAAGTCCACGGACAGCTTTTGCGGGACTCATTCTGGGTGAGTCCGGAATGGGCAAGACACATTTTTTAAAGCGCCTTTTGGATTACACTCTGCAGAATGACATTGGATCGATCTTTGTGTCCGTCAAGCCGCTGCTCAATCCCGAGAGGTCGATGCGTCACTTGTTGCGCGAAATTGTCGTCAACTTGGAGAAAGTACAAATCCCCGAAGAAAAACTGGATGATCCCTCTGTGGCAAAAAGGATAAAAATTCCACAGTTCGAGTATTTCGTTCTAAAAATAATACAGAGATATCAAAAAGACAATCTGGGTTTCAACATTCCACAAGCTATCGCTTATTTCAAAAGACGCTACCCGGGCATCAATGAAAATTTGTTGAAGGCTGTTTTCAAGTACCGCGGCGCCAGTCAGCAAAACCTGATTCTAACATGGCTCGAAGGACGTGTTGACGACGATCACGTTTCAATTCTGGAAATGCCCGACCGTGCGAAAATGAGCGACCTGAGCCTGGAAGAAGAAGCCCACGACATTATCGTGTCTTTGGGAATGCTTTCGGAATACTGCGGCATGACGATGGTCATTTGTTTCGATCAGCTCGACACCATGAGAAACCAAAATTTGATCGTCGCTTTCGGAGACACCATACATTTTTTGGTTAACGAAGTATGCAGTATGCTGCCTTTGGCCTTCATTCGCCAGAATACTTGGGCCGAACGCTTCAATTTACTCGATACGGCTGTGATTCAAAGACTTTCCAGCAATAAAAGCGTTTTATATGGTTGTACGATTGAACAGTCCAAGGAGCTGATAAAAGCACGTATAAAACTCAGGTTCCCCGACAGCGTCGAGGAAAAATTCCAGTGGCTGATGGGGCAATTGGAAGGAAAGCTGAAGGAAGGTTACACGCCGCGCCGCGTTATCGAGCTTGTCAATGAAGCCGTTGTGCATCCTTCGGGAATAAGCGCAGGAGAAAATGTTCCTGTGCCGCCTCAACCTGAATTTGACATCGTCGCGTTTTTTGCAGAAAAGTATCACAGAGAACGAGACAAGGTGAATCTCGATTTCGACGTGTGGCCGCCGGATAGCGAACGTTTGCTGAAAGCCCTCACCGCATACCTGCAAAGCCGCCCTGAATACGATGCCCTGCGGCCCGGAAGCAACAGACACGCCGCTCTCACGGGGAAATATCGAAAATCCAGCGGCGATGAAGTCGATTGCGTCTTCATCATCAACACAGCCGACCATTTTCAACCGGCAAAAGGGGCTTTCGACTATGGAGCGAAATTCCTCCAGTCCCACCCGGAGGGAGTTTGTTATTACATCACCGACAAACGCTGCAAATTTAAATCTACCTGGCTGAAAACGCATGAAGCGAAAAAGGCTTTCGAGGCGTTACACGGTATTTCGCTCTTTTTGGGGGAATCTCAGGCCATCGATTGGTACGGATTGACGTCGTTGATCTTCAAAGTGGAGGCGGGCGACGTTTCTCTGCCGGCCTCTATGGGATTCCGTACCGCCACGACGGAAGATTTCGCGCGTTACATGAAGGAAGGGTTCGGTAAAAACCTTCTGAACGTTTCGGATGATCCTCCATTGCCGCCTCTTGGCGAAGAATTATTGGAAAAAAAAATTATTGATATCCTGAAGGCGTCGCCGATGCATTTCATGGCCGTCGCAATTTTGTCGAAAGAGCTGAAAAACAATGGCGTCATCGTTCCTGACGATTCTTTGCTGAAATTTATCAAGGAGCACTCGGATCGTATGAGTTTGTATGGGTCTACCGACGACAATCTCGTCATGTTGAAATCATGAGTATGGAATGGACGGCCACGGGGCGCCTCGGCGAATGGAAGAACCTGATCGCCCGGCTGCGGACAACGCACAAGTTCAAGCGGCGCCTGCTGGAAGTTCTCGCCGCCGTGGAATGATAAAAATAAAATAAAAAAGATGAAAAAAACTAGAAGAACCCCGTTGGAACCGGGACAAATGGAGAAGTTGGTGAGTTCTTTGCGGAGCGAAATCCGTTCCATCACGGAAGAGCCCGTATGGGACAATCGTCGGAATCGCTGGAGCCGGCGGAAAAACCACGGCGATCCGCCGGACTACCTTCGTATTCGGAAACAGTTCCAGAGTTTGGCGCGCCAAGGAAATGCCGACGCGTTGCTGGAGTTGGGGGAAGAGCTTTTGGAGCGGTGGGATGGCCCACTCGAAGAATCTGACGACTCCGAGGAAGAAGAATTGCGTTCCGCCGTCGCGGACTGCATGGGGATCGTTATCAGGAGCGTCCCCAAGTCCTCGCTGAACAGGCTCGAGCAGCTCTTGTGGGCGATCGGGATAGAGTCGACGGACGCCTACGGTATTTTAGAGAAGAAATACTTCGATTTCATGAAGTCCGACGGCTATTCCAGGGCCGACTGGCGGGAGGTGGCGGAAAACCTCGAAAGCCGCCTTTCCGCCATGTCCGATGAATGGTACCGAAGTAACTTCGTGTACTGGCTTCTACATGCCTACAGGTTGGGAGGATTGGAGGAACGGATGATTTCTCTGCTCGAACGCGAGGGCGATTATGTGGGGCTTGTGGACGCCCTTTTGGAGCAGGGAAAACGAGAAGAGGCCAGAAGAAATTGCATTCTCGGCTACGAAAAAATTCTTGAAGCACAAGGTTTTGCCTCCAGGGAACTGCACGAACGATTGTTGAAGATGGCCGAGGCGGAGGGGCGATTCGACCTGGCCGCGGCTTATTGCTGGGACGATTTTTGCGACGAGCCCACCGACGAAAGCTATGTTAGGCTACGCGACTCCGCGGAAAAAGCGAGATGCTGGCCGGCGGTGCGGGAAGCGGCGCTCCGGTTCCTGAGGATCGGAAGCCGTCCGGATCGGGCGGCGAGAAAAGCGGTCAAACAAAACTGGCCCCTGCCGCCGACGGAAGTCGCGCACCTGAATGACAAAATCCCCGCGGGCCTGTTCGTTTTCCCTTTGTTTAGACCTCTCGTTCGCATCGCCATTCTGGAGAAACGCGTCGACGACGTGGTCGAACTTCATCGCAAGCTGATTCAAAAGCCGGATCACTCAAAGAGGCCGCTCATTATCGACTCCGGTATCATGATCGACATTGCCAACGCCGTCTCCGGCAAATACCCGGATGTCGCCCTCTCCTGCTGGCGCTACTTCCTGGATGCTCTGATCGGCCATGCGGAGCCTGCGTTCTACAACCACCTCATGGAGCCCCTTCTGAGAAACATGAAGTCGCTTTACGAAAAAACAAACCGTCTCGGTGAATGGACGGCGCTGATCTCCGAATTGAGGGTGGCACACCACCTGGATAACAGGCTACTAGAAGTCCTTGCCGCTGTGGAATGAAAAAAGAAGAATGGCAGAAAAATAATAGAGGAGGATTCATGCATGCCGGAACAGAACATCACGGAACAACTGGTGGAATTTTTGCGGGGCAAGAAGAAGGTGAATTTCATTCTTTTAAGCGGATTGTCCACGTTATTAAAAAAAGGTCTAGGGCTCAAATCTGACGCGAAACTAGGAGAAATAGAGAAAGGCCTTATGCCGTATCTGAACAGGAAACTCGAAATTCGCAAGAAAGGAAGGAGCTCTTACCTTTGCCTGGTGCAGCCCCTCGATGAAATGCTTTTTCATGCTTTGAGCACCAAAGGCAGTGAGACGGTCAAACAACTAAGGCAGAAGGTTCCTCTTTATTCTGCACCTGTCCGGCAATAGCATTGTGCAATTAATTAGGATAAGAAAAATGACCTCAGTTTCTTATGAAGATTTCAAGGCTACAGCCACTGACTTGCATTTGTGTCAGCGTTGCCCCAGGCTCCTGGCCTACCAGAAGAATGGCGAACGAAACGCTTGGAGGGTGGGAATCGGCGGAAGCGGGAAAACTTACGGAAAACTTTTCCACCAGTATATTACGGGCAGGTTTCACGCTGACGCCGCAAGTCCCAAAAGCCCTTGTCGTCCGGAACTGATGAAAGCGCTTCAGGCTGGGAGCTCAGACCTGAAGACCCAGCTCGACGCTCTGGTGCGGACGCGATACTTCACTCCTTTTTTGATGGAGAAGAGTCAAAAACTCACTGCCGACAACGCCGTTGCCCTGGCCAAAGCGACGGAGTTCTGGGTCGAGTGCCTGGCGGATTTTTTGTCGAAGATTCCCTCGCTGTTGGCTTCTCCTGAAACGCGGCTGGGAATAGTGTTTCATCAGCCCGAAAAAACCTTACGCCTCCCTTATGCTTATCCCGACGGACGAACTCTGCGTGTGAGCGGTCGCTACGACTGCCTCTTGTTCGACCCCGACGCGGCGCGGGCGGTGGTGTTCGAGTTCAAAGGCTTCAAAGCTGCGGACCCCATAGTGGAGCTGTCGCAGACGCTGATTTACACCTGGCTCATCGAGAAAGCCACGGGGATCGTTCCGGCTGTAAAGCTCATCTACTTGGAAAACGACAACCCTTTTGATGTTTCTCCCACTGCCGTGAAAAAAATGATGAACAACCTGCCGCACCTTTTCGACGTGACGCGGCAAGTGCTGGAGAAACGCCTTCCCCTCCCGATTGCGTCCGATTCCTCCCTGTGCAAAAACTGTCCCTACGACGCGAAGTGTGACCAAGACTGGGGAGCCCGTCATGCTTCCCAAGCGCCGAGCGCGGAGTTGCAAAGCCAAAATCGAGACGAAAGCCCTTACGAAGAACGGAATGCAGGGCAGGACGAAGGGCGGGAGCGCATGGCTCAGTTGCTGGATACGCTGAGGCAGCGCCGCCTTGCCGTGGAGGGGCTGGGGTTCGTGTGCGGCCCCAGTTTCATCCGGCTGAAAATCGGGCTCGACATGTCGAAAGGGACCACTGTGCGCAAGATCGAGGCCACGGCCAAGGACCTGCAGGTGGCTTTGGCCCTTTCTTCGCCGCCCATGATCGAGGCGCAAAGCGGCTACGTCAGCGTGGACGTGCCCCGAAACGTCCGGCAGCCTCTGAGCTTGGCCGATATGATGAAGACAGCCGCTCCGACCCGCCCAAAGTCCGAGGCCGCGTTTCCCCTGGGGCTGGACATCGACGGGAAGGTCTTCTGGGTGGACCTGGCCGAGCCCATCATGACCAGCATCTTGATCGGCGGGACATCGGGCAGCGGTAAAAGCGTGCTTCTGCGCTCGGCCGTCATCTCGCTGCTCTTGTGCTCGCCCCCCGACAGCCTGAGCTTCACCTTGATCGACCCCAAGCGCGTCACGTTTACGGACCTGAATACCCTCCGCTGCTTGGAGGAAGGCAAGCTCCTGCTGGACACCGAAGACGCCATGACGGCGCTCTCGGCCACGGTAGAGGAAATGGAGCGCCGTTACGTTTTGATGGAGAACGCGGAAGTGTCGGACGTGGGCGGGTACAACGAAAAATCCGCTGCCCTCGGCACCGTGAGGCTGAAGCGGCGCGTGGTGATCATCGACGAGTACGCGGACATGATCGTCAGCTCTCAGACCCGCGCCGCCCTGGAGCTTTTCGTGCAGCGCATCTGCCAGAAGGGCCGAGCCGCCGGAATTCACCTGATCTTGGCGACCCAGCGCCCCGACGCCAAGGTGGTGACGGGTATCATCAAGGCGAACCTGCAGCTGCGCGTCGCCCTGAAGGTGACCAGCCAAGCCAACAGCCAGATTATCTTGGGGGAGGGAGTGGGGCAGGCGCAATACCTTTTGGGGCACGGAGACCTGCTGGTGGGGGGCAGCGTTCCCTTGCAGCGCCTTCAAGCGCCCCTGGCCTCGGCGAACATGCTGAAGCCGGAACTGCTGGACTGTTGAGGAGAAGCCGGGAAATAGCGCGGCGTGATGTTCAAGTGGATATCAAAAGAGAAATTTACAAGAAAATCGACGAAGATGCCGGCCTTATCGACGCGATCAGTCAGAGCACAAATTCCGTCAAAAAAGTCAAGTATCGTTTTGAATGTGTGGAAACACTTCTGGCGGAGCTTCTCCGGTGATCGGAACGATCTCCGTCAAGGGTTATAAATGCTTCAGGGAAACCACTTTGAACGTCCCCAATTTGGTGGTGCTTACCGGCGTCAACGGCGTGGGAAAAAGCGCGTTCATTCAGACGCTCCTGCTTGCCTGGGAAAGCGGCTGCTCGAGCGCTAAAAGCGGAATCATCCCTTTGAATGGACAGATGTTCGAGCTGGGCAGCGCGGGCGAGGTGGCGCCGCATTATTCCAATTTCCCCCATGCCGTGGATATTTCATGGCGTTTCGCCGAAAATTTGGAGCTGTTCCAGTGTCGGCTCACGGCGAAAAACTACGATGACAGATTTCTTTATATGACAAGCACTATTGACGACGGAATCAAAAAAACGTGATATGGAGCGGCTTAGGAGGATTCACTTTCCTGAGCGCCGAACGCTCCGGCCCTCTCCGTTTCAGCAACAGGCAGTCCATGAACACTCTCGTTTCTGGCGTGGGATGAAGGCAGTTACTGGGGAAAAGGACGTCTCGCAAACATCCCGCAAAATGAATATTCTCAATTGATTGCGCGGCAGTCGTGACGATAGAGGCAAAGACGAGGGGGACAGGTTTTTTCTGGGCTTTTGGGCGAAAGACCGTATCACAGCGGGTGCACGCTGCAAGTTTTTCGACAGCTCCGCCCCCGGAGCCCGAGGACATTCATCGATTCGGTGGTTTCCCTCGCCAAGGGACGATAGTACGGTGTGCGTTTCCGCAATTGGGTTCACGACAACTCTCACACGACGTTTGTTTGCAAATCAAACGAGATGGTTTCGTGTTTGGCAAGTTTCCACAATAAATAAGGATCCAAGTTTGTCACCGGTGTTCTTAAAACTGTGCCGAACATCCGAAGGATATGTCGTGGTATCTCCCTGTGTTAAATGCAGCACTTCAACCGGGTCATTTGCCGATCCCTGCAGATACAAATCAAAAGTTCCCTCGAGAACCAATACATATTCAACCCCATCATGATGATCAAATTCATGTTGGGCTTTGGGCTCAAAATAGAGTCGAAAACCACCAAGGTGGATTGGGGCCTCGTTTTTGGCTAAACCGAAGATTTTTACTCCTGCTTCAGATGCGACTTCATGCGCCGCATTGAGATTGACGACTCTTCCATCTGTATTGGCACCCGAAGAAATATCCGCCAATGTTTTCCCATAAAGCGTTATCAGCGCATGTGTTTTCTGAAAGCTGATCCCGCATTTTCCGTTTTCGACCATGCTGATAAAAGCGGAGGTCATTCCTGTTCGTTCCGCGGCTTTGGCCAGGGAAAGCCCGGCCTCGCGCCGAAATTCTTTTAACTTGCATCCAATTATAAAATTGTCGACATTCATACCACACTACTCAAATATGGGAATAAGACTATGCAAATAGCAACTATCAGTCAATATTGCATACCCTTAACCTGATTTATTCAACATTCTTAGAATACCATGCGCAGCTTTCTTTGTAAAACAAAGGGTTTAAAAATTTTGTTTCACTTAATTATTAAATATATTTGTTGCTATATTGACAAGCGCGTTGAATCGTCTTAAACTGAAAGTATAATTAATTAATAAATATATTTAATACGCTATATTATTTCGAATGAAGAATATCGGCAGCCACGGAAAATACCGTGACGCCGCAAAGAAGGGGGTGAAAACTATGCGCCGGTATATCGTCGAATTTGGCATCGGAATGGATTTTCACGGCCAAGACGTAAGCAAGGCGGCGGCCAAAGCGGTCCGCGACGCCACGACGAAAAGCTGTCTCTGCGGATTGCAG
>JAISWV010000342.1 GCA_031270755.1 Synergistaceae bacterium | reverse complement strand
CAAAATACGCGAGCGGCGGCGGCAGCGTCCTCGTTAAGGGTGGAGTCGTAATCGGAGGCAATGCAAAGGCAGTCCGGTTTTAGCCATGATTTTACCAATGGGCGCTCCGGGTGTTCCAGTATCGGGGCGTTCGTCGTTATGATGTCGGAATCGCGGCACGCTTCGAGCATCGTCCCGGCGCGCTCAAATTTCATGCCGGGGAAAGCGGCGCCCATTTCGGCAGTAAACCTTTCATATTGGGCGTCCGACGGGTCGTACAGTTTTATCGACTCTGTTTCGGGGCGCACTGTCTTTATGGCCCTGAGCACGATCTTGCCGATCGCCCCCAACCCGATAACCGAGACGACGTTCGACCCAGGCCGGGAGAAGTATTTGGCGCCAACCGCCGCTGCGGCCCCGGTACGCCACGTCGTCATCCAATTAGCGTCCATTATTGATTTCACAATGCCGTTGGCTGTGTCGTTGAGGCAGAATATGCCGTTGTTGTATGGCAGGTTTTTCTCGATGTTGAAAGGGTATCCCGCCACCCATTTCAAGCCTGCGGCATCCACGCCGCCGCCGACCCAGCAGGGCATCGCGTGAATATAGCAGTCCTTCCTGGGGTGGACCCCAGGTTTCGGGGGCAGCTCCACTTTGCCCTCCCCCTTGATTTTAAGCCCGGCCTCGACAGCCTCGATGACTTCCGCCATGGCGATGCCAAGCGATTTCACGTCGTCCTGCGACAAGAACAAAACATCGTACGCCACTAGAAACCCTCCCTTTTTTTGGCTTTTTGGAACAGATGAATCATACCAAGGTCCTCAAGCGAGCGCAAATTAAAAACACGGCATGCCCTTGCCTTGATCGCAAAACTACATGAGGGGTATTGATTGATTTTTTTGTAGACAAAAGTATAATTGGCATGTTACGCGTTTTGGCATTTTGGTTATAGTTGATATATCGTTTAAACAAATATTTTTAAATAAATATCGCTTAAAATGCAATAAATTTCTTGAGAGAGTGGTAGATTTCGTCAGCATGGCCTTTAATTGTTCAGCCACTTTGGGACGCGAGCCTTTTAAGGGTTTAAATCTTCGCCCATTGGGCCCCCTGACAGTAAATCAGCCTTTCCGCAAGTTTGATCCGGGCCCCGTGATATTTGCGGTATTGAAATCGTTCCGTCGTTTTAGAGAGGAGGGTACTGAAAGCGCCTTTAACGGCAAGCGTTTTGTGGTAGAATCTCACGAGGGTTGACAAATTTCTAAAAAATCATACACATGGAGGAATTATAGCATGCAGTGGTTCAAAAACCTTCGCACAGTGGCAAAAATCTTGACGCTCGTGTTCGCGATGACAGTCCTCATGCTGGTGGTTTCGATCACTGGTTACAGGACGAGCTCGAAGATTGCGTCTGGTATGGAAGAAATGTACCAGAACTACGCCATGTCGGCGATATGGATGGCCCAGACGAAGGCGCTCGCCATCCAGAACAGGCGGATGCTCATCACCATGACAATCGTAAAATCGGAAACGGAGAGGGCCGACTACGAGAGGCGGATAGCAGAGAACCAGCAGGAGGCAAGCGGCTACATAGAAAAGTACGATCGGACGCCGTTTGCGCCTGGAGAGAGTACCCTCCGGGAGGACCTCAAGAGGAACCGTGACGAGGCCGCCAGGAAGCGCGCGGAGATGTTGTCGGTCCTAAAGGCTTCCGACGAGCTGACTGACGAGTTCCTGGACCGCCTGAGGGGCAGCGGCGACATAGCTGTGGCGGAGAACAACTACATCGCGACGCTGGACAAGCTCGAGGACTTTCTGGTGGGCGTCGCGGACAAGATGAACGCAGATGCGCGCGAGAACGCCCGGCTTGGCGCCGTCCAGATCGCAGTATCGTCCGTTGCGGCGATCCTGCTGGGCTTAGCTATGGGCGTCGCGGTCGCCAGGATGATAACGAATCCCCTCGGTATAATACAGCGCGACCTCAAGACGCTGGCCGAAGGGGATATCACAATGTCGTTCGACGCCTCCGGCAAGGACGAGATAGCGCAGATGGGTGGCAGCCTCCAGTTCATGGTAGATAAACTCAATGAGATATTTGGCTCCATGAAGGACGCGAGCAACCACATAAGCGAGACAGCGCAGGAGTTCTCGGCTCTCGCCGAGGAGACGAACGCCTCGGTCGAGGGATTCCGGGCCAACGTGGACGAGATGGGATCGAACCTGAACGCGCTCGCCTCGACTGGCGAGGAGGTGAACGCGTCCGTGGAGGAGGTCGCCGCCGGCGCGCAGGCGACGGCCGAGAGGGGCACCGACATAGCCCGTCAGGTTGATGAGGCGATGAACGCCGGCGACAGCGGCATGAACGCCGTGCGCAACGTCGTGAGCGGCATAGAGGGGGTCGCGAGTAACGCGGCGAATGCGGCCCGCAGTGTGCAGGAGCTCGGCGTGAGGACGCGCCAGATACAGGGCTTCGTTGCCCAGATCGGCGGGATCGCCGACCAGACGAACCTCCTGGCGCTGAATGCCGCGATTGAGGCGGCGCGCGCCGGGGAAGCGGGGCGAGGCTTCGCCGTCGTGGCGGAAGAGGTGCGCAAGCTGGCCGAGGAGAGCAACGTCGCGGCCAAGAGCATCGCTGAGCTCGCCGAGACCATAACCGGCGACCTGGACAGCGTCGTTGGCATATCGCTCGAGAACGAGAAGGCGTCTCAGAGCGCGAGCGACCTCTCGCGCGAGACTGAGAGCATAATAGCGAGCATGATAACCTACCTGAAGAACATCTCCGGGGCCACGCAGGACCTCGCGGCCGTCTCCCAGGAGCAGGCCGCGTCAAGCGAGGAGATAGCGGAGGCTGTGCAGAGCATAGCGGCCCGGGTCGGGAACGCCGCCGAAGCCGGCGACAACATCCGCGACGGTGTCGGCGGCGTGGCGACCGCCACAGAGAGGATAGCGCAGGGTGCCGAGATGCTGTCTGGCCTGGCGGGCGATCTGATGGATCTCATCGCCTTCATCAAGATGGAGGAACGCGCGGTCAAGAAAACGCCTGGCACTAGCAGGATAAAGGCCCTCCCGCCGAGAAAATAGGTGGATGCCTGGTGGCCAGGGTTACGCGCGTTGACATGATCCCCTTGCTTCCGGCGAGGGGGTCATAATATCCAGCAAGAGGCTGTTTCCCTAATTTTAATTATTGTTATGATAGAATCTGATACGGCGTCGGTTTAATCGCCGGGGAGGGATTGAGCCGTCTTGGAAGGCGGGGTCCATAAGGCCTTTGAGGAACGCTGGCTAAGTGGCCCGAGTGTGGGGTAGCTTTGAAACGCTGGCATCTAGGGTTGAGCCTTTGTTTTTCAGGCCCTTATTAATAAATCGACCTTTCCTTAAATCCACGTTCCCCGAGGCACATAAGGAGAGACCGGGCTTTTGTTAACGCGCCGTTTTACGAAGATGGGAGATAGCAACCGGTTGAACGTTCTGAGGCAGCTCGTCGACAAGTATGTCTTTTCAAGCGAGTTTCCGCTTGAGGCGAGGAGGCTTAACTTGATATATATCGTCGGGATGTTCGCCATCCTGGCATCCCTTATGACGAGGCTTATAGAGGGCATAGACGCTGTTATTGTCGTCTACAAGCTGGGGATCGTGGTTTGTATAGCTGCGTCCATGGTAATCTGCAATCGTTTTCGGTTGTACGCGTTGAGCACGTGGCTGATCCTCCTGGCGCTCGGGGACTTCTTCTTCCCTCTTGGTTATTTCCTACTAGGCGGCATCAACAGCGGCATGAGCGCGTATTTCGTCCTGGGCATAGTGGTCGTTTTCCTGTTCGCCTGCGGCAAAGGGCTTTATATGTTCCTTGCCATACAAATAGCCGCCATCGTCGGAACGTATTTCCTGGAGGCGAATTACCCCCGGCTTGTCACCCCTATAAGCGACTTTATGAGGTATACCGACAACATACAATCCGTCATGATATCCGGCCTTTTTATAGGCCTCGCCGTCAAATTCCAGAGTGTGCTGTATGACGAGGAAAAAAAGAGGGCGGACGAAGCAAGCCAAGCCAAGGGCGATTTTTTAGCGAACATGAGCCACGAGATGCGCACCCCGATGAATGCTATCATAGGGATGACGTCCATAGCGATGGCATCAGGCGACGCGGGGCGGAAGGATTACTGCCTGGGCAAGATAGAAAACGCCTCGACGCACCTCTTGGGCGTGATCAACGACATACTTGATATGTCTAAAATCGAGGCTGGCAAACTGGAGCTGTCCCGCGTGGAATTTGACTTTGAAAAGCTGCTCCAGAAGGTCGTAAACGTAATCAGCTTCCGGGTAGACGAAAAATCTCAAAACTTTACGGTCCGTATCGACGAGGATGTGCCGCGCATAATCATATCCGACGACCAGCGGCTGGCCCAGGTGATTACGAACCTGCTCAGCAACTCCGTCAAATTCACGCAGGAAAACGGCGCGGTGCGCCTGGAGGCGCGCCTCCTAGACGAGGAATGCGGCGTCTGTACGATCCTGATAGAGGTGTCCGACAACGGCATCGGCATGACACGAGACCAAATAGGAAACCTTTTTACCCCGTTCCAGCAGGCTGACAGCGGCATATCGCGGAAATATGGCGGTACGGGGCTTGGCCTGGCGATATCGAAGCGCATCGTCGAGATGATGGGTGGGCGCATCTGGGTCGAATCGGAAGATGGCAATGGCACCAAGTTCAGCTTCACTATACAGGCGGAGCGAGGGGGCGATTTTGCAGAGGGTCGCCGGCTTGCTCCGAAATACGGGATCGACTGGGGATGCGTCCATGTCCTTGTGGTGGACGACGACCTGGACGTGCTCGGCTATTTCCTGGATATCGCCAAGCGCGCCGGCTTCAAGTGTGACGTCGCGCAGGATGGGGCGACGGCGCTCGATAAGATTGGCGAACATGGCCCTTATCAGGTTTATTTTATCGACTGGAAGATGCCGGGGATGGACGGCATCGAACTCTCCCGGCGCATCAAAGGCGGTGCCTCCCCCCATGACCGCATCGTCGTGATGATGTCGTCGGCGGAGCTTTGCGCGACGCCGGGCGAGATGTGGTCCGCCGGGATAAGCAAATTCCTGCCCAAGCCAATTTTCCCGTCCAACGTCACCGATCTCATCAGCGAATCACTTGGTGTCTGCAAGGATAACGGGGTTGTTGAGTGCGCCGGGGAAATGGAGATGCCCTCTTTCGAAGGCTTCAATATCATCCTTGCGGAGGATGTCGAGATCAACAAGGAGATCGTGCTGACCTTCCTCGAACCGACAAAACTGTCGGTGGACTGCGCTGAAAACGGCATTGAGGCCGTCCGCCTCTATTCAAAGGACCCAGAGCGTTACGGCATGATCTTTATGGACGTGCAGATGCCTGGCATGGACGGGTACGAGGCCACGAGACGCATCCGCGCGCTGGAGGCGGGCTCTCCAGGCGGCAGGCGGATACCGATAGTGGCCATGACCGCCAACGTGTTCCGCGAGGACATAGAGAGATGCATGGCCGCAGGGATGGACGGCCACATAGGGAAGCCCCTCGACTTCGGCGAGGTCCTGCAAAAGCTGGGCGAATACCTCTTGGGCCCGCCGAGGGCCTCGGGCACAGATTCAGGGCATTGATTCCCGGACCGGGGCTTTGTGTTCTGGTTCGGCTTCGAGCGGTGCCCTTCAGTATTCCGCCAGGATGTCGTGAAGCCGGCTGCGGATTTCGTCGTATTCGAGGTTGTTGGTTTTCAGCCGCAGCCATTCGACCAAATCCCCCCGAGACTCGTATGAAAATCTTTCCATTTCAGAGAGTTTTTTTTCCATGTTCGCAACGTCGAAATGCTCGCAGGCCCCAAGCAGGTCTCGAAGGAGGGCTTCGTCCGGCTTCGGTTTTATCTCCTTTCTAACGCGCCCTATGCGCTGGCCTGACAACTCGCCCAGCATTGCGCAGATATCCGAGATGAGCTTTTCCGTTGTCGCGACGAACTCGCCATTTTTCGCGGCGACCGCC
>JAISWV010000335.1 GCA_031270755.1 Synergistaceae bacterium | reverse complement strand
GCTCGCCTTCTTTTATATTTTCTCTTATATTTTCTCTTATATTTTCTTTTATGTTTTTCGCCAGCATCCGCATGACGGCGTCGATGTCGATGGGCTTCGCCAGGTGCCCGTTCATCCCGGCCTCTGTCGCCCGTTCGATGTCCTCCCGGTAGGCGTTGGCCGTCATCGCCAAGATTGGCACCGTTCCCGCGTCGAGCCGGGGAAGCGAACGAATGCGGCGTGTCGCTTCGTAGCCATCCATGTTCGGCATTTGCACGTCCATAAAAATCAGGTCGTAGTAGCCCTCCGGGGAAGATATAAAAAGGTCCACCGCCTGCTGCCCGTCCTCCGCCTCATCGATGTGGGCGTGGGTATCGTCCAGCAGGTCTTTCAAAATGACGCGATTGATCTCCACGTCCTCGACCACCAAAAGCCGCTTTCCGGTCAGGTCCGGTGCCGAGAACTCAGGCTGGAGCAACTGAGATTTCAGGGCTTCTCTCGATTTTTCCAGGCTGAGGGTAAAGGCGAAGGTCGAGCCCTTGCCCAACTCGCTTTGTACGGTGATCACTCCGCCCATTTTGGACACAAGGTTTTGGCTGATGGCGAGCCCCAGCCCCGTTCCGCCGAAGCGCACGGCGATGTTGGAGTCGGCTTGTTCGAAGGCGACGAACAGTTTGGCAATCTGCGCGTCCGTCATACCGATACCGCTGTCCGTCACGGTAAAGGCGGCGGATAGATCCGTCTCGGTCTCCTCCGCGATTGCGATGGAAAACTCGATTTTACCGCCTTCCGGGGTAAACTTGACGGCGTTGCCCAGAAGGTTGATCAAAACCTGTTTGAGGCGCAGTTTGTCCCCCATCACATCCGCGCCTGGGACGTCGTCGATATTGGTGACCAGTTGAATGCCCCGCTGATGACAGCGCAGAGTGATGATATGCACCACCTCGTCCATGGCCGCCCCCAGGGAGAAGGGTTCGTAGACCATCTCGAACTTGCCGGACTCGATTTTCGACATGTCCAGGACGTCGTTCAAGATGTCGAGCAGATGCGAAGAGGCCGTTGCGATCTCGTCCAGCGACGAGGACGTCTTCTCCAGAAAATTTCTGAAGTCGGAGGGGTTTGCATTTGACTCCAGACGGACTCCTTCTGTCGATTTCCGCGCGATTTGCGTCATCCCGATGATGGCGTTGAGCGGCGTGCGTATTTCGTGGCTCATACGGGCCAAAAATTCGCTCTTTGCCTTGGATGCCACCTGGGCGGCCTCGGTTTGCTCTTCCAACTCCCGGGTCCGTTGCCGCACGGTGTCCTCCAAACCGACGCTTTGCAGGAAATTGGAGGCGTACATGTCGTGGATGAAGATGGAAATGCAGGACGTCAACGCGGTGATGATAATCAAATTCGTCCATACGTCCGTGAGAAGAATCGAATTCCACGTGTCCGATATGGATCGCGTAAAGTACATGGCGGCCCCCACGTACAAAAACGCGGCCAAAATGCTGAGGCCGCTCTGCAGGGGCCTCACCACGGGAACCATGCCGATGATCAGGATAGCGATGATGTAGCTGTTGACGCCACCTGTAGAGATGATGTTCAGCGTGCAGAAGACGAGCTGGATGGCGATATAGATGTACAAAAAACTTTCGACGAGAAAACGCTTGATTTTGGCGCTCCTGATCTTGCCTTTTCTTACCGACAGGAAAAGAGCCCAATAAAGAAGGCCCAACGACAGGGTCCCCATGGAAAGCAAAACGTAGATCATGATGTCGCTGGACTGAGTGTCGCTGGGTTTCAAGATGTTGACAATGTTCAGCACGATCTGCAGGACGATCACGTATATGGAAAAGACGTACATCCTTCCGATGTTGGTCGCAAGGCGCCGTTCTTCGAACTGAGCGCGATGTTTTTCGGGGATTTTGGCCCACGCCCACGTATTCCCCCAGTTTTTCCAAGTTTTCCCTTTGTCGTCGACGTTTTGCGGCATGCTTTTTCAGCGTACTTTCCCTGAAATTTTTATTGTTTCTTCGCCAGGTGCAGCGCGAAACCGCCGATCTCCAAGTTCAGATAAACCGCGGTCAAGGCTCCGGCGGAGTCGCGTTTTTCGGTCTCGGGAAGGGTCGCGATGCCCTTGCCCGCAAAATAGGCGACGGCCCGATCCACGTTGAAGGTCCCTATGGCGATGTGTCCGTTTTGACCCAGGTACCGGGTCTTCATGAACTCGAACCCAACTCCCGCAAAGTGACTGCTGTTTCCTTTTTTCAGCGTGAAGCCGAACAGCGTGTCCATTTTTTGCGCATCCTGCAGCGCCGTGCTCTCGTCCGGCTCGTTGACACCCAGATGGCGCAGCTCGAAGCCCAGGGAGGTCATCACGGCCTCGCGGCAGAGGCGCGTCACCTCGTCGTATTTTTCCGCCGCTATCAGCTCGGGCTTCACCATCCAACTGCCTCCGACGGCCCAAACCTTGCCGAAAGAAAGGTACTCGGCCATGTTCTTTGCGTTGACCCCGCCGGTGGGAATATACTTTACGCTCCCGTAAGGTCCGGCGAAGGCCTTTAGAATCTCCAACCCTCCGGATTGCTCGGCGGGAAAGAACTTCAACACGGACAGCCCCAGTTCGAGTCCTTGTTCGATCTGGGAGGGGCTGTTGACGCCCGGCGTCACGGGAATGCCGTTGTCCACGCAGTATTTCACCACCGATGGATTGAAGCCCGGCGAGACGATGAACTTCGCCCCAGCCCCCACGGCGCGTTTGACTTGATCGACGGTCGTCACCGTCCCCGCTCCGACGAAAAGGCCGGGCAGCTCCGCGGATAGTTTTTTGATCGACTCCTCCGCGGCGTCGGTCCTGAAGGTCACCTCGGCGATGGGAATGCCGCCCGCCGTCAAGGCCCTCCCCAGTGGAACGGCCTGGTCCGGAGAGTCCAGCTTGACGACGGGGACAATCCCAACCTCATAAATTTTTTTCAGCACGTCGTTCATTTGACTTTCTCCTTTGAGGTATTTTCATTTCAACTCAGCGCTGAACTCGTCCCGAGGCGTCCCCTCCCATGAGGCTCAGCACGTCCTCCAGCGACACGCGGTTGAAGTCGCCGTAGATGGTGTGCTTCAGCGCGGACGCCGCCGCCGCGAACTCCGCCGCCTCCTGGAGCCCCTTCAAATTGTTCATGCCCCAGATCAGGCCGGAGCCGAAGGAGTCCCCGCCCCCGATGCGGTCCACGATGTCCCGGATCTCGTACTTCTTGCTCACGTGGAAGGCGTCCTTGGAGGCCAAAACCACCGACCAGCCGTTCCAGTCGGCGCTCACCGACTCCCGAAGGCTCACCGCCAGGTATTTGACGTTCTTGTGGGCCGCCATGACCTTCTTCGCCAGGCCCTCGTATTTGGAGACGTCCAATTTTCCAGCCGTCACGTCCACGTCCAGCTCGATGCCCAGACATTTCTGGCAGTCTTCTTCGTTGGCGATCATGACGTCGATATACTGGGCCATCTCGCTCATGACCTCCTGAGGAGTCTTGCCCCACTTCCACAGTTTTTTGCGGTAGTTCAGGTCGCAGGAAACGGTCAGCCCCTTTTCCTTGGCTTTCTTCATGGCCTCCAGCGCCGCTTTGGCCGTGCCCTCGGCGATGGCGGGGGTGATGCCCGTGGTGTGGAACCACTTCGCCCCGTCGAAGATGGCGTCCCAGTCGAAATCTCCGGGTTCGACCTCGGCGATGGCGGCGTGGGCGCGGTCGTAAATCACCTTGGAGGGGCGCATGGCCGCGCCGGTCTCCGTGAAGTAAATGCCCAAGCGGTCCCCTGAGCGGCGGATGTGTTTCGTGCAGACATTGAATCCTCGAAGCTCTTTGATCAAGGCGTCGCCGATGGGATTTTTCGGGGCTGCCGTGACGTAGGCCACGTCCTCGCCGTAGTTCGCCAGAGAGACCGCCACGTTGGCCTCCGCGCCGCCGAAGGTCGCCACAAAACGGGGCGTCTGCAGCAGGACCTCGAACCCAGGAGGCGTCAACCTCAACATCACCTCGCCGAACGTTACGTATTTCGCCATAAACTCGACCCCCTCTTTCTATATGCGTCAATGTGATACAACGTATAGATGTACCATCACAAAGCGACAGTTTCCACACCAATCTTACGAGTGTGACCGGCCCGCTTGCAGAACGGTTTCGCGGCATTCGTGACTACGGAGGGAGGGCAATTGGGTAAGATCACAGTCAACGGCGGGCGGCGTTTTTACCCGTCGTTGATCCTATAAAACACTATCTTTGCTCGGTTTGACCGGCACAATTGAATTACTGGTATTAGCGAAGGACACTGATTTCTTCAACAGAAAGGCCAGTCCCCTGCGCTATCTGGTCAAGCGGCAATCCCATTTTCAAGAAATTCCGCGCTACTTCGAACTTGCCTTTCTCCATGCCTTTCTCCATGCCTTCCATCCGGGCTTCCGCTTTGTCGATTTCAGCAACATACTGTTCGAGCGATACGGTTTTCATCTTGTAAGCCTCCCTAACTTTCTGACTTATTTTAGGATCGCTCAGTCTGAAAATCCTGTCCGCAAACTCAAGGATAAATTTTCTCTGCCTGTTGTCATATTTTCCTTCGTCTGTCGTGTTCAAGATTTCCAATGCGTATCTTTCACGCAGCGCTATGTCATTTTCTGTCCCAAGCGATAACCGCCCGGCGTACATCACCCGCGCGAAAGGGCGTTTGTCCTCTCTCAATCGTTCCACGCTATAGCTTGGAAGATAAAACGTCCTGAATTTTATCGAAGCCTCAAAACCGAAACACGTTTCCGTGTAAAAATTTACGTCCTTCGAACCCCCTGTGTATATGGCAAAAACTGTCGTTCTTCCGGTCGGCCGGGAGGCCCTGAGACGAATCCACGAGCCGAAAATCCGTCCGGCAAAGTCCTTATCCGGCTCATGCTGCTGTTCAACCAGACAGGCGACGTCCCAATCTTCTCCGCCGATCACGGGAACGTTCAGAAAGACATCCGAAACGAGCATTCCCTCATCTGAATTGGAGTCTTTCACAGGCAGTTCCATACCGGTAATGCCGGTGACTTCCCTCGACATATCCATAACGGTGGCGAGGTCGGGCATGAAATACGCCATGGCATCCCTCGCGCCGTCGGCTATAGCCCGCTTCCACGCGACATCCCGCCACTTGTGCGGCCTTTCACTCATATACGATCCCCCTTGCGAGAACGCCGGATTTTCAGATTGACAACCGCTCCTTCCTTACTTTTCGTATTATATCAACTCCTTAGCGATATTGTCTCGATGTTTGAACGTGGTGGATTCTTTGCAGCAGCGTCGGGTGGGAATAGCAGCAGAAAACGACCACGGGATGGGGAGTGAGGTTGGTCAACGACTTCGAGGAAATTTTTTTGAGCGCCGCGATGAGCGCATCGCCTATTCCGTACCCGGCGGCGAATTTATCGGCCTGGTATTCGTGCTTGCGGGACGAATAATGTACCGCCAAGTCCAGTATGCCGGACAACGGCGAGTACAACAAGGAAAAACCCACCATGCCCAGGTGAAATGACGGCGTCATCCCTCCCAGCGCCTGCGCGATCGCAGGGCTGTCCAGGAAAAAAGAAAAGGCCCAAAGGACAAATCCCGTGTTTGCCATGGACATCGCTATTATATAGAAGATATGTTTCATTTTGTAATGCCCGATTTCATGCGCCAGCACGGCGACGATTTCCTCCGTGCTCAAATCGTCGCGCAGCGTGTCGTAGAGAACAACGCGCTTTTTCTTTCCGAATCCCGTGAAATAGGCGTTGGATTTCGTGCTGCGCTTCGAGCCGTCTATGACGTAGATATTGCGGACAGGGAAGGACGCCTTTTGGGCGAAAGCCTCGATTGCCGAGCGAAGCTCGCCTTCCTCCAGCGGCGTTTGTTTGTTGAAAATCGGGACAATCCATTCGGAGTAGAAAAAAGCGATTATGAGCGAAAGTACGGAAACGGCAGCCCAGGACAACAGCCAGAACCTATCGGCGGCGTATTCGTAAACGACCAAAACGATCGTCAACACCACGCCCGCCAAAACCAAAAAAAGTGCCAGCGTTTTGATTTGGTCCAGCACAAAGGTCCGCGGCGTCGTCTTGTTGAAGCCGTACTTCTGCTCTATGACAAACGTGTCATACCAGTCGAAGGGGATGGCCATAATCTGGCATAAAACGCATATCACCCCAAAAAACGCCAGCATCAGCAAGACAGAACTGCCAGTATACCCTCGAAGAAACGTGTCGAGCCACCCGATTCCTCCATACCACAGGACCGCCGCGCTCACCACGAAGGAAAATCCCCCGGAGACCAACTTGAAACGGTCGTTTTCCTTTTGGTACATTTGCTGTTTGGCGTACTCCTCGGGGTCGTATATCCCCTCCAGTTCCTTTGGCATGAGGGGGCTCATCCGCGTCCTGTTCAAGTACGACAATATCTGTGCCCAGACGAAGTGCAAGACGAAAAAAACGACAATGAGGTAAAAATAGAGGTTACGCATATTCATTTTATCTCCCGTTCATAAAATTTGCCATTTGTGTTCGAAGAAGTAGAAGTAGTAGTGGAATAGGCAGGTGGAATCCCGCCTCGCGTATTTGCCGTTTACAAAAGAATGACCTCGACCGCTGAGCCGTCCAGCGGGGGCTGTGAGGCAGCCGGGATGTCGATAAGGCAGTTGCATCGGATCAGGGAGGAAAGAGCGCCGGAAGCGTGTCCTTCTTTTTCCACGAATACCTCCCCCCCGGCCAAGCGGCCCCGGAGAAAACGACGATGGGGGCTGGGTCCGGGCTTAGGGAAATTTCCTCTCATTACAGCCTGGATCTGAGCGCATCGGGGCTCTTTCAGTCCGGCCAATTTTCTGAATACCGGACCGACCAGCAGTTCGAAGGACATGAAGGCCGCGAAGGGGTTTCCGGACAGACAGAGAATCAGTTTGCCGTCCTTCAGCAGGGCCAAGGTGAGGCCGCCCGGCTTGTATCCCAGCCCGTGAAACAAGGTTGCGGCGCCCAGCCGTTTCCCTGCCTGGGGCATACAGTCGCGTTCCCCGACGGAGACGCCTCCTGCCGTGATCACCAGGTCGTGGCTCTCCAGGAGTTTTTCCAGTTCCACGGCAATTTCCGCCCCGTCGTCCGCGGCGCGTTTCGCTACATGGGCCTCTCCGCCCAGTTCTTGGACCCGGGCAGCCAGGGTCCAGCTGTTGCTGTCGTAAATCATGCCCAAAGGAAGAGGCATCCCCTGTGTATCCGGCGGACACAATTCGTCCCCGACCGAGAGCAGGGCAACTCTGGGGCGCGGGTAGACCAGAATCTCCCGGAATCCCTGCCCGGCAAGTACGCCAATGTGAGAGCTTTTGAGCCTCGTGCCTTTTTCGGCTATCAGATACCCGGCACGGAGGTCCTCCCCGCGAAAGACGCAGTTTTGGTGTTTTTCGAGAGAGACGTAAACCCCCACCCGCCCCTGGCCCCTGTCGGTATTCTCCTGCGCGACGACACAATCCGCGCCGGAGGGAAGGGGCGCGCCCGTGGCTATCTGGACTGCCTCGCCAGGTCCGAGCGGTTTTTTGGGGGCGTCTCCGGCGTAGATTTTGTGAGTTACGGTCAAAAATACGGGATTTTCAGGACCGGCGGCGGCAAGGTCCTCATGCCGCGCGGCGTAACCGTCCAGGGGAGACCGGTCGAAAGGAGGCTGGTCGATCCGGGCGAAGCAATCCCCGCCAACAACCCGCCCCAAAGCCTCCAAAAGAGGAACGGAGCTGAACGTCTCCAGGGAGGGCGTCTGTTCCAGCAATAAATCCACCGCTTCTTCCGGCGTACGCGTCCGGTTCATGAATACTTCGGAGGCAACGAGCCATGTCCCGCCATTTCAAGCGCTTGCTTGATTGTTTGCAAGTTGTTTGCCACCAGGAGTTTCGATGTGCCGAATGCCAGCAACTTGCCGTCTTCGTCTTTTACCGTTCCTTCGGCGAAACAAAGTGTCTTGCCTGCTTTGAGCACGCGCCCCTCGACACTCAGGTTGCCGTTTTGCACCGCGGAAACATTGTCGACGTGAAGGTCTATCGAAGTCATCCCGCTTTCCTCGGACACGCTGCCATACGCCGACCACCAAGCGACCGTATCGATGGCGGATGCGTACACTCCGCCGTGCATCCTTCCCAAAGGGCTGTTGTGCTTTTCTTCAAGAAGCAATTCGCCGCGGCAATATCCCACTTCAAGCGCTGTTATTTTAATTGACAGCAACTCGTAAAAAGGGCTTTTGTTGATGACTTCGATTATCGCGGCGGTATGATCCGGGTTCAGTTGCTTCGTCGCCATTTCGTTCAATTTTGTTCATCCTCCAAAAATCGGCTGGCCGTTCCCCAGTGACACGTTATCACCAAATTGACGTAAAGGCAATTATTTGCAATTTGCAATATTCCCTGATATACATCCAATGCCGGGCAATGGCGGCAGCTTTATGACGCTTACGTTCGGCGGGCTTCCAGCGCCGATTGGCGTTTCGACGTATCGTGCAGCTTGAAACGGGACAGAACGTCGTTCAAAGATTGCGCGTGCTCGCTCATCACGGAGGACTGGACAGCCACGTTCTGCGCGGTCTGCGAGGTCTCGCCGGCCGCGTGGCGAATACGTTCGACGGTATCCGCCATTTCCACCGTCAATTGAGTCGCGCTGCCGATAGCCGTCGCGACGTCTTTGCAAGAAGCGGCTTGTTCTTCGGCGACCGTCGCGATATTTTGTATCGAGTCGTTCGCTTTCGCTATTTCTTTGAGGGCCGCGTCGAGTTCGTTTTGCGACTGTTCGGCCTGAGCCAGCGTCGAGCCCAGCATCTGTCCCGCCGCCGTCGCGGCTTCTATACTTTCTTGAGCCTGCTGGCGCAGGTCGGCTATGATATTGTTGACGTTCTGCGCGGCTCTGGCCGATTCTTCCGCCAGCTTTCTCACTTCTTCGGCGACGACCGCAAAGCCGCGCCCCGCCTCTCCCGCGCGGGCCGCTTCGATGGCGGCGTTCAAGGCGAGCAGGTTCGTCTGAGCCGCTATTCCCGTGATAACGGCCACGAAACTGTTGACGTTGCCCACCGACGACACGAGCTGGCGCGTCTTTGCCTCGCTCTCTTTCGCGTTTCTGTCCACGTCCCGCATCACTTTGATTACAACGTCCACCGTCTGCCCGGCTTTGTAAGAGGCTGCCGTCGTCTGCTCTATAAACTTGGCGCTGTCCATAGCCGACTGGGCGACGGTATCGGCGCCCGCGCTCATTTCTTCCACTCCGGCGTTGCCCTGTTCGAGGGCTTCGCTGTTGGACTGGCTCAGCGCCGTAACTTGGTCGATAGAGGCCTTGATCTCCTCCATCGAGGCGTTCGTTTCTTCAGCAATGGACGAAAGGTTGTCGGTGACGTCGAAAAGATCCCCCGCGACCTTCACCACCTGCTGCATCGAGGTTTTCTGCGCGACGACCATGTTCGACAGGGCTTCCACCAAACGCCCCAGTTCGTCCTCGCCTTCATAGCCGAAATCCTCCCTTTCGATGGTCAAATCGCCTTCCTGGCATCTCTTGGTGAGGCCGACAATGGTATTGAGGGGATTCGTCAGACTGCGGGAGATAAAAAACGCGATTGAAACAGCGGCGATGATTGCAAACACGGCCAAGGCCAAAAGGACTAAGATCACCGTTTCCAGGGACTCGGCGCTGTCCTGAGAAAGGGTTTTTACGCGCTCCATCACGTACGCCGAAACAGCCGACGTCTCGTCGTTGTAGGCCTTCATGAGGGATTTTCGGGCTTCGGTCAGTTCTTTCAAATCGGCGACCGTTTGGACATAAACGCCGAGTCCGTCGACAAAATCCTTGCCGGTGGACATGACCTTGTCCATCATTGTTTTACGCTCAGGATCGCTGGTGGAAGCTTGCAATTTCTGAGCGATTGCGACGATCGGCATAACCGTGGCCATTGTGGATTTCATTTCTTCGATGTCGTTGGCCTTCGAGGCGTCTCTCATCCGGATCAAGACGCGTTCGATATCCTTGACGATTTCAAAGCACATCGACAGCTGCTCTATCCGTTCTTTCATCCGGCCGAAATCGCAGGTCTCGGTCAGAGCGGAATCGTAGAAGCCCTTTTTCACCAGTACGATACTGGCGATCGCGTCGTCGCCCGCTTTCTCCATAGCGGCGTAGGCTTCGTTCTTCTTGTCGACGGCCGAATACATCCGGTTTACGTTATCCGCGTAAACTTTATGCACCGAAAGCACTTTCTGGTTTACCATCTTCGGCGAGTCGGGAGAAGAATCTTTCTCGCCCATCGACGTCATTTCGCCGAGGGTTTTTTCCAGCTTCGACATCCATTCCTTACTGGAAGCGACGGCTTCGCCGCTTTCCGTGTATTGAACGTCGCGTACGCTCAAAAACAGTTCGTAAGCCTCGCGTTCGGCGTCCGTCCCCGTCTGGGCCTCCCGTACGATCACGTCGCTCAGATATGCGCTTTCGGCCGCCACTTTTGCCATTTGATTCCAAGTTCCCGCAATAGCGGCCAAAAACACCATCACCAACAAACCGAACCCCACCATCAACTTAGAAGCCATTCTGAGATTTCTCCACATTGCTCTCACCCCTCCATTTTTATGTCCCAATTATCCGAATTGATTATCCGTAAAAACTTTCACTGCGGCAGGTGTTTTAAGAAGATGTCCACGATCCGCGGGTCGAACTCCGTTCCGCGGCGTTCCAGGAGGAAGCCGCGCACCTGCTGCGGAGTCCAGGCTTCTTTGTACTGACGGCGGTTCGCCAGCGCGTCGAACACGTCGGCCACCTTGATGATTTTGCCCGCTGTCGTCATTCGGTCCCCCTTGATACCGGAGGGGTAGCCCTTGCCGTCGTGACGTTCGTGGTGCTGCGCGATGCCGCTGACGATGTACTCGGGCAGGTCGACGGGCCTCATGATGTCCTCTCCGATGGAGGGATGCCGCTGCATCTCCGCGACTTCTTCTTTCGTCAGCATGGAGGGTTTCTTCAAAATGCTGTCGGAGATTCCCAGTTTCCCGATGTCGTGAATGATGGCGGAGAAATAGACGTCCTCGATTTCTTGAGGCGTCAAGTTCATCCATTGTGCCAGCTGCTTCGAAAGGTTCGCCACCCGCCGGGAGTGCTCGCTGGTCGTCGGGTCCTTGGCCTCCACCGCCATCATGATCGCCTCGATAGTTTTGAAGAGCATCTCCTTGCGCCGACGCCCTTCTTCCAGCGCGTGAAAATGCACGGCGGCGAAAAGCGTCAGCGCCGCGAGGCTCGTCAGGGTTTCCGTGGGGATGTTGCCGTTCCACGCCAAAATGACGTACTCCCGCGTCGGCGCTTTGTCACCGCGGTCGTTCCAGAGGGGCAGGGGCAGCAGCATGCGGTGGCGAGGGGGGGCGTCGGAGGCGTTTTTGATGATGTAGAAGTTTTCCTGTCCCTGCTGGGGTGTGCTTTGGGCGCGCTGAAGATAGCTTTGCACCAAGCTGAAGTTCTCGTTGAGTCGGGTAGATTTCAGAATGACCCCCGTTTTTTCCTCGATGTCGTTCCAAAGCGACCGCAGGTACTCGTCGAAATTCATTCCCCTGGACAGATCCGTGTCGGCTCGCTGGGCAAGGGCCAAGAGAGGCTTGATGGAAAGCGAGCGCACGTTCCACTCGGTATAGAGATACCAGCTCAGAATGGCTTGGCTTCCCAGATAGCCGCAGGAGGCGGCCGCGATAGGCGCCACCGTGGGAAGCCACAGACCCTCTCGGAGGAAAAGAGCGACAGCCCCGCTCGTATAGGACAAAAACAAAAGCGACAAGAAGGCGAAGCTTCTCCTGAAATGCACGAAGCCCGCGACCGCACCGCACGCGGCCAAGATCATGGTCAAAATGGCCCTCCACGTCGCATTCACCCGATGAAGGACGAAAGGGCTCAACAACGACGCTACGGAGCGCAAAATGGTTTCTCCTTCGGAGACGGTCCGGCGGGTCGGCGCGACCACGGTCCGGGACGGGTTGTCGATGACGACGAGGGCGTTTTGAAACGTGGCTTCGGGCACCTTGCCGTTCAGAACGTCGATGTATTCATAGACGGGAATTTCATATCGAGTCCAATTGAGCCAGAATTCGATAAATCCTGGCGACGACCGATACAAGTTCATGTTTTTCCAAGGCAGCCGAACCTCCAGATGTCTGTTGCGCTCCACGTAAGGGAAGGATCGTTCGCAGAGTTCTTCCAGCGCCACCATAGGCAAGGACGGAATGAACTTCCCGGCGGCCTCGGCTCCCCAGATTCCCCGCCGGTAAACGCCGTCGGTGTCTTCTGTCAGATTGGCGATACCCACACGCTTGAAGGCGTCGTAAAACTCGGGCAGCGGCTCCTGTATCGCGTCTCCTTGCGGGGAAGGAATCAAGTAAACGCTGCCTCCCACCCGGCCATGCCTCCGAATGGCCTCGGCCAAGAACGTGTCTTCACTTACAAACTCGTTTCCGGCTCCTTCGGCAGGGATGCTGCCTTGTTCGTTCAGGCTCGCCTCGGTCAAAGGCACGTCGAGCACCACGAAGCGGGCTTGGCTCAGTCGATCCAGAACTTGTGCATGCAGAAGGCGGGGCTGTGACAGCTGCTGCAACGCTCGAGCGGAACGATTGCCCGTCGAAACCAAAATGAGAGAATATCGGGGTCTGAAAGATTCATGGCGGGCCTGCAGGATATCGTAGACACCCCGTTCCCGGTATTCCAGATATCGAGGAGAAAGACCGACAAACCACCCGCTCGATACGGCAATCGCCAATACCCAAAACACTCTAGGCCAGGAGAGATCGTCGCGCTTCACCGGCAACAGTCTCCTCCACCAGCTCGTTGACATTCACTGCCCCTTCTCTCCGACAAACAGTATGTGAGGTTCACACCCCACCTCGAGCCCCTTTACGATCACTCGCTTTCGCTACTTACCGTCATTTTATTGTAACATGAGTTCTCTCATGGGCGATTAATGGCGACAATCTTTTGCGCAGGTGCATCTCTCGACGCGGCGAGAGGTTTGAAGTGCTAGAATACAAATGTTGTTTCACCGAAAGGGGAAGATGGTGTGAATAAAAAATGGATGCGCACCGCCGTCCTGGGAGCGGCGTTTTTTGCGGCGCTTGTGTTCTCCTGCCCGGGGGAAGCCGCTGTCGTCGAGGCAGAGCCGGATTTGCAGCACGTCATGGGGGATCTTTACGCTCTGTCCGCCGCGATGCGCCTTTATTACGACGACACCCACAAAGCGCAATGCCCCTCTCTGGACTTGTTGGAACCTTACCTGAAAAAACCTCTTCCAGACGCTTGGAGACAGACGTATCGGACCGAGACGGTGGAGGGCGGCTGGTGGGTGGGACGCCAGGTCCCGGAGTTCTCCCGTGCCCGTAAATTTTTGAGAAGCAATGCCTCTGCGCTGGGGCTTTACGACAAAGACAGCATGAGTGCCTGGCTGGGAGGGCCTTTCGTCTGGATCGAGGCCGTTGGCTTCGAAAAGGGCAAGCCCGGCGGCGGCAAAACTCTCCATGTGGTGCCGGGGGAGGACGGCCGGCATTTGTTT
>JAISWV010000269.1 GCA_031270755.1 Synergistaceae bacterium | reverse complement strand
CCAGGAAAATCGCGGCACTGACGGGGGGGCGCGCCATTGTCACGACGGCCACGGATACGCATGGAATCCAGGCCGTCGACGAATGGGCCACCCAAAACAACTGCGTCATCGAGAACGTGGAGGCCGTCAAACGAATCTCGGCGGCGATGCTGGAGGCGCGGCCTATGCAACGATCGGGGTCCGCGGGTGCGGCCTCCGTGAATGCGGGCGTGGGGGTGGCCGTCACCGACGAGTCGATTTCCCCGCCCTGGCCCGTGACTTTGTGGCTGCGTCCGCGCGCGCTGGTTCTCGGCATCGGGTGCAGACGCGGCATTGCCAAAGACGCGCTGGACGCGGCTGCCGAAGATTTTCTGAGGGGCGCGGGGAGGTCCCCTCTCGCTCTCAAAGCGGCGGCCTCCATCGACTTGAAGCGGGACGAGCCCGCAATCTTGGGCTTCTGCCGTGAGCGCGGCATTCCTTTCTTGACTTACGGCGCGGAGGAACTGCGCGGGGTCGAGGGCTCATTCTCGTCCTCCCGGAAGGTCTTGGAGGTCACGGGCGTGGACAACGTGTGCGAGCGGGCCGCGGTTCTGGCCGCGGGGTTCGGTTCTTCCGCCGGGATTTTGCTGCGGAGCAAAACCCGCTATCCGGGAATTTCTCTGGCTCTGGCGCGCTTTGCGGAGCCGATTCGATGATTTACATCGTGGGCTTGGGGCCCGGAGGCGAGGACGAGATCACGCCCCGCGCGATGCGGGCGTTGGAGCGATCGGACGTTATCATCGGGTACGAAAGCTACGTCGGCCTTTTAGCGCCCATATTCGGACACAAGACCTTGCTTCCTTTCGCCATGAAACAGGAGGTCGATCGGTGCGGTCAGGCCGCGGAGTTGGCCCGGTACAAGACGGTGGCCCTGGTCTCCAGCGGAGACGCGGGGGTCTACGGTATGGCGGGCCTGATGTTGGAGGTGTTGGACGCCCGACACGAGAACGTGGAGGTGGAGGTCGTTCCCGGGGTAACGGCGGCCTGTTCGGCGGCGGCGGTTCTGGGCGCCCCTCTGGCCCACGACTTCGCGGTCGTGAGTTTGAGCGATCTCCTGACCCCCTGGAGCGCCATAGAGAAGCGCCTCACCCTGGCGACGGAGGCGGACTTCATTCTCTGCCTCTACAACCCCGCCAGCCGCAGTCGCAGCCACCACTTGCGGCAAGCCTGCGAGGCGATCATGAAGGGGCGCGACGGCGGCACCCCCTCGGGCTGGGTGCGCAACATCGGCAGAGAAAGGCAGACCCACAAAATCCTGACCCTCTCGGAACTGCGGGAGGAGAAACTGGACATGCTCTGCACGGTAATCGTCGGCAACTCCGAAACGAAGATCTTGGGCCGGCGAATGGTTGCGCCCTGGGTATATAATATAGAAGGCGACAAGAGACACGAGGGGAGTTAAGGGGAGGGGGGATAAGGGGAGCAGTAAGGGGAGCAGGGTGCATTTTTTTATCTCTTTTACTTGACAAATTGGAATTTAGTTTGATATTATTTCCATTGTGTCTTCTGCACGGGAGGTATTTTTGTGCCTTTAAATGAGCTTGCCGTTTCAGGAAGAGTTGTGGGCGAAAGAGAAGTGCGCCGTGCGTTGAGCAGGAATCTTCTCAAGAAAATTTTTGTCGCTGCGGACAGCGACGCCAAAGTTCTCAAAGGTATTTTGGAGGCTGCGGCGAAGTCAAGCGTTCAGGTGGAAGAAGTGGATTCCAAATTGAAACTCGGCCGGGCTTGTGCTATAGATAAATCGGCTGCCGTGGCAGGACTTTTGAGGTAAACAGAAAAACGTTTTGCCGGGGACGGCTTGTGGAAATTGGTGACCAAATTCTAAAAGGAGGAGATTCTGTGCCAACAATCAATCAATTGGTTCGTCATGGACGTTTGGAGAAGCGCGCCAAGAGCGATTCTCCCGCTTTGCAAGGAAACCCCGCGAGACGGGGGGTATGCACGAGAGTGTATACTGTGACCCCCAAGAAGCCGAATTCGGCTTTGAGAAAGGTAGCTCGTGTACGGTTGACCAACGGAATCGAGATCACGTCTTACATTCCGGGGATCGGACACAACTTGCAGGAGCACTCTGTGGTGCTCGTCCGTGGAGGACGTGTAAAAGACCTTCCCGGCGTGCGTTACCATATCGTGCGCGGCACGCTCGATTGCGGCGGGGTGGAAAACAGAAAACGCAGCCGTTCGAAATACGGTGCGCGCAGGCCGAAGAAGAGCTAGTTCAGGGAGGAAGTTTACGATGCCTCGTAAAGGTCATGTGAGAAAGCGAGAGACCGTAGTGGATACGCGCTTCGGCAATCAGGCGGTCGCGAAATTCATCGCCAGCATAATGAAGGGCGGCAAGAAGAGCATCGCCGAGAGAATTTTGTACGACGCTTTGGACAATGCCGCGGAGAAACTGGGCACAGAGCCCTTCGATGTGTTCGAGAAAGCGATGAGCAACGTCGCTCCCCAAATCGAGGTACGTCCGCGCCGTGTGGGGGGCGCAACGTATCAGGTGCCGGTGGAGGTCACTCCGGAAAGAGGGCAGCTTCTCTCCATTCGTTGGATTTTATCTTATGCCCGTTCCAAAAAAGGGATCCCTATGTCCGAACGGTTGATGCGTGAATTGATGGACGCGTATAAGAATGAAGGAAGTTCCATCAAAAAACGCGAGGACACGCATAAAATGGCAGAGGCCAATAGGGCGTTCGCGCATTATCGTTGGTAAGGTTCTCCGCGGTGACGGATGTTCTTCACAAGTATGTGGTTTTGAGATGTTTTGATTTTGTATCGGGCAGGTGCTGTTTTTTTGGATATCACGAAGCTTAGGAATATAGGAATTGCGGCCCACATCGACGCCGGCAAGACGACGACCAGCGAGCGAATTCTTTATTATACGGGACGCAATTATAAGATTGGAGAAGTTCACGAAGGCGCCGCCACGATGGACTGGATGGAGCAGGAAAGGGAACGTGGGATCACGATTACCTCTGCCGCCACGACGTGTGTGTGGAGGGATCATACGATCAACTTGATTGATACGCCCGGCCACGTGGACTTTACTGTGGAAGTCGAACGGTCGCTGCGTGTTTTGGACGGAGCTGTTTCCGTCTTTTGCGCCGTGGGCGGAGTCGAGCCTCAGTCGGAAACAGTCTGGCGCCAAGCGGACAAATATCACGTTCCGCGCATTGCGTTTATCAATAAAATGGACCGTATCGGGGCGGATTTCGACGCGGTCGTGGCCGCGCTGAAAGAGCGTTTGGGCGCCAACGCGGTTCCCGTTCAGATACCCATCGGCGCGGAGGAAGACTTTGTCGGAGTGGTGAACCTGATCGATCAGAAGGCCGTGATGTTCAGCGGAGAACTGGGACAGCCGCCAAGCGTGGCCCCAATCCCCGCCCAAATGGCCGATTTGGCCAAAACGGGACGGGACGCCATCATCGAGGCTATTTCGGACTTCAGTGACGACATCATGACTTTGTACCTCGAAGGCAAGGAAGTGGGGGGCGATTTGATCCGCAAAGTCCTCCGAGACGCGACGATCGAGCTGAAGGCCGTGCCGGTTCTCTGCGGGTCCGCTTTCAAAAACAAAGGCGTGGAGCTCGTACTCGATGCCGTTGTCGATTATTTGCCGTCCCCGGTAGACCTGCCTTCCATCAAGGGGGTTCGCCCCGATGAACCGGAAAGCGTCGTGGAGCGCCACGGAGATCCCAAAGAGCCCTTCACGGCTTTGGCCTTCAAGGTGGCGGTGGATTCGTTTCTGGGTAAGCTGATCTTTTTGCGCGTCTACTCGGGTACTTTGGAAAAAGGGCACACCATTTACAACGCCAGCTCGGGGCAAAGAGAGCGTATTGGACGTATCATGCGGATGCATTCCAACAAACGCGAGGACATAGAGTTTATGGAGGCGGGAATGATCGTGGCGGTTCCGAGCCTCAAGAATACCAAAACGGGCGACACGCTCTGCTTGGAAAACAATCCTATCGTTCTCGAAAGCCTCGAGTTCCCCGAATCTGTCATTTCCCTTTCCGTAGAGCCCGCGACTCAGGGGGATAAGATGAAGCTTTCCAAGGGGCTGGTCGCGCTGGCCGACGAAGACCCGACCTTCCGCGTCCGCACGGACGAAGAAAGCGGACAGACGATCATTTCGGGTATGGGTGAACTGCACCTGGAGATCATTGTCGACCGCTTGAAGAGAGAGTTCGGAGTGGACGTCAAGGTGGGCCGGCCTCAGGTCGCCTATCGCGAGGCCATTCAAAAACCGTCTTCGGCCGAGGGCAAGTATATCCGGCAATCCGGCGGCCGCGGTCAGTACGGGCATGTCGTCTTCAACGTCGAGCCGCTGGCGGAGGGCAATGGCTACGAGTTCGAAGACAAGATCGTAGGAGGAGTCGTTCCCAAAGAATACATCGCTGCGGTGCAGAAAGGACTGGAGGAAGCCATTCAAAGCGGAGTCCTGGGCGGATACCCCGTCATCGGCATCAAGGTTTCGCTGGTGGATGGAAGTTACCACGACGTCGACAGCTCGGAGATGGCGTTTAAAATCGCGGCATCCCTGGGTTTCAAAGAAGCGATGAAAAAGGCTTCTCCGATTTTGATGGAGCCCATCATGTCGGTGGAGGTTGTGACTCCGGAAGACTATGTCGGAGACGTCATCGGAGACCTGTCCTCCCGAAGGGGCCGTATCGAGGGAATGGACATGAGGGCGAATGCGCGTATCGTCAAATCTTACGTGCCCCTGGCGAGCATGTTCGGTTACGCCACCGACCTGAGAAGCAAAACATCGGGAAGGGCGAACTACACGATGCAGTTCGATCACTACGAACCGACGCCGCCCGACGTAGCGGAAAAAATTTTAAAAAGATAATACTTAATTTTAAAGAAAGATCCTTAAGAAAGAGATCGTTGCGGCGAACTCTAAAAATTTATAGGAGGGAATTTCAGTTATGGCGAAGGAAAAATTTGATCGTAACAAGCCGCATTTGAACATCGGCACGATCGGACATATCGACCACGGCAAGACGACACTGACGGCGGCGATCACGAAATGCCTTGCGACTCAGAAGCTGGCCGAGTTCACGGCCTACGAGATGATCGACAAGGCACCCGAGGAGCGGGAGCGCGGGATCACGATCAACATCGCCCACGTGGAGTACCAGACGGAAAAGCGTCACTACGCCCACATCGACTGCCCGGGCCACGCGGACTACATCAAGAACATGATCACGGGCGCGGCCCAGATGGACGGCGCGATTTTGGTGGTGAGCGCGGCCGACGGCCC